>NZ_AKJR01000035.1:0-42378 GCF_000282235.1 Pseudomonas sp. GM24
CCACTCAGCCTGCCGACGGGCCTTAAGATCAAGAGCTGCAGCCGAGCTAACGCTCATCCTGTTGAGTGGGGCGGCTTTGCCGCGTGGGCGGTATACAAATTAACTGTGGGAGCGAGCTTGCTCGCGAAGGCGGCCTGAGAGCCGACCCATCTTCTGTCTGATGTACTCAGTTCCATTGTCTGATGTACTCAGTTCCATTGTAGGGTACTCAGTTCCATTGTAGGAGTGAGCCTGCTCGCGATGGCGGCCTGTCAATCGGCCGATTTCCAGCGGTCAGGTCTTAATCCAACAGCTCATTCGGTCTCATTCGGCTCTTGGAAAACCATGTCTCCGAGCTTTGATAGTTACTGACAGGGTCAACACCAACAACCCTGCAACGATCCACGGAAACGCCCCCACACCGAGGTTGCCCAGCAACACACCACCCATCAAACCACCGCCAGCAATCCCGACATTCCACAACGTCACCAGCATCGATTGCGCTGTGTCAGCAGCCTCTTTCGCGGTTTTCGCTGAGGCGGTCTGCAGCAGCGATGGCATTGCGCCAAACGCCAGTCCCCACACAGCGGTGGCGATGTACACCACATTCGGCGAGTCGCGCCACAGACCCAGTGCTATCGCCGAGAGCATGAACAATCCGGCGCTGATCAATACCAGTTCGCGTAGACAACGGTCGATCAGGCTGCCGACGATCCACAGGCTCAGCACCGAGGCGAGGCCGAATACCAGCAACACGCGGTCGACATTGGTATCCAGCCCGGAAAGCTGCAGAAAGGGCGCGATGTAGGTGTAGAGCAAGTTGTGCGCGACGACGTAGGTGACGGTGACAAACAATACGGCTCGCACGCCCGGCAAGTTAAACACCTGACGCAGCGGCATGCGCTTTCCCACGCGTTCGCCGGCGAAGTCCGGTACTTGCCAGCGTACCCAGACCACCAACACTACGGTCAGCGCGGTCATGATCGCGAAGCTCAGACGCCAACCGATCAGGCTGCCGAGCAGGGTGCCGACGGGTATTCCCAGCGATAGCGCGAGCGGTGCGCCGAGCATGGCCACGGTGATGGCGCGGCCTTGCAGGTGCGGGGCGACCATACGGCTCGCATATCCGGCCAGCAGTGCCCAAAGTAATCCGGCAAATACGCCGGCAATGAAACGTGCAATCAACGTTAGCCAGTACAGCTCCGACAGCGCGGTGATGCTGTTGGCGATGGCAAAGCCGCCGATGGCGGACAGCAGCAGCGGTCTGCGCCGCCAGCCGCGGGTGGCGATCGTCAGTGGAATCGCTGCCAGAATCGAGCCGATTGCGTACAGCGTGACCAATTGCCCGATCAGCGCCTGGGAGACGTTCAGGCCGCTGCTCATCTGCGGCAACAGGCCGGCGGGCATGGCTTCGGTCATGACCGTAATGAATCCGGCGGTAGCCAGTGCCAGCAGCGCAGCAAGGGGTAATCGCTCGCGGCGTTCGGCAGGTTGTTCAAGTGCGGGGCATTCGAGTTGTGCGTCGTTCATGAGCCGGCATCCGTGTGCAGAGTTGACGAGGAGCACAGGGTAGAGCGCTGCACATCGGTGAAAAACGGGTTAAGGTTCCGAACATATCGGACACGGATGTCAGCAATGGGAGAGTGGTATGGATAGCCTGGGCAGTATTTCGGTGTTTGTTCAGGTCGCCGAAACGCGCAGTTTCACTGAGGCTGGCCGCTTGCAAGGGGTGTCATCGTCGGCGGTGGGCAAAAGTATCGCGCGGCTGGAGGCGCGACTCGGCGTGCGCCTGTTCCAACGCACCACGCGCAGCGTCACGCTGACCAGTGAGGGCGCGCTGTTTCTGGAGCGCTGTCGCAAGATCCTCGCGGAAGTCGAGGCGGCGGAATTCGAGTTGTGTGATGCCGCCGCCAAACCCCATGGCAAGTTACGCATCAGCCTGCCGCAGGTGCATGGCCTGGTGATGCCGGTCATGACCGAGTTCATGGGGTTGTACCCGCAGATTGAACTGGATCTGGATTTGACCGATCGCATGGTCGATGTGGTTGAGGAAGGTTTCGACGCGGTGATCCGTACCGGCAAACCGCGAGATTCGCGACTGATGGCGCGACCGTTGGGCGATTTTCACATGGTGCTGGTGGCCAGCCCGGCCTATCTGGCGCAACGCGGTGTGCCACAAACGCCGGGCGATCTGGCAGCGCACGCGTGCCTGCGGCATACGTTTCATGCGACCGGCAAACTGGAAACATGGCCGCTGATCCGCGCGCAAGGTGCCGCCGAGCCGACGTTGCCGACGCGGCTGGTCAGTACGTCCATCGAGGCCGTGAGCCACGCGGTGCTGGCCGGTATGGGCATTGCCTGTCTGCCTGATTTCATGACCCGTGAGGCCGAGGCCCAAGGGCGCTTGCAGCGGGTGCTGGATGCGCATCTGGAACACACCGGGCAGTTCTGGGTCCTATGGCCATCGAGTCGCCACGCCACGGCGAAACTGCGCGTGTTTATCGATCATCTGGCGTTGCGACTTTTTCCCGCAACGCGCGGTCGATAGAGTTGTAACTGCTTTAAGACACTAATCCATGCGCCGCAGGGTCGTGATCTGTTGCACAATACGCCCCGGACTGTTTTCTCTCAGGATGTTCAATGTTGATTTCCACTCCCATGCGTGTTGTCGGGTTGGCGCTGTTGTTGACCGCTGTTGCCGGCTGTTCGAAAGACAAGCCGATGTATGAGCATGAGAACTTCGATGACTCTGGTACGTTTTCGCGCAATTACCCGGTGACCGATTCGGTCAGTTGCGAAGCGGCCCGTCGTGCGTTGCTCAGCCAGGGCTACATCATCACCAGCAGTGACCCGAAACTGGTCAGTGGCCACAAGAGTTTCCAGCAAACCGGCGACACCCACATGGAGATCAGCTTCAACGTGGTCTGCGCCGATGACGGCAGTGTCGGGCACCATGCGACGATGTTTGCCAACGCCTTGCAGGATCGTTATGCGCTGAAGAAGACCAACAACTCCGCCAGCCTCGGCGTGGGTGTGTTGGGTTCGGTGTCGATGCCGATCGGCTCGTCCGACGATTCGATGGTCAAGGTTGCCAGCGAGACGGTGACGTCGCAGAAGTTCTATGAGCGCTTCTTCACGCTGGTGGAGTTGTTCCTGCCGGCGGAAGCAAAGAAAGCTGCGCACATTGAAGAGAAGCCGAAGGCTGACCTCGGTGTGCCTGAGGCGAAGGCGGCTCCGGCAGCGCTGGCGCCAACGCCGACTCCAACGCCTGCGCCCGCCGCAACCCCTGCGCCTGCAGCGGAGCCCGCTCCCGCACCTGCCGAGGCCGCGCCAGTGATGTCTGAACCGGTTGCGCCACCGGCAGAGGCCGCGCCGATCACTCCGGCGCCGAGCGCAGAACCTGCACCGGCGCCGACGACCGAAACCATCACGCCACCGGCCAACCCGGACATCCCGCCGCCATCCGAGCCGATTCCGGCGATGCCAGCGTCCGGCCAATAAACCAGCCTCACCGCAAATCCCTGTGGGAGCGAGCCTGCTCGCGAAAGCGTCGGAACATTCAGCACGCATGTGACTGACTGGCCGCCTTCGCGAGCAGGCTCGCTCCCACAGTGGTTTTTGCGGTGGCTTAAAATCTCGTTACATTCCTCTGACAAAATTCCCGCGATAAATTCCTGACCACCTGCTACGTTTTAATCATGAAGGCCGGGCTTCACTTTTCCTTCACACGAGCACGTTAAGCTCGAGGCACTGGGCATTTGCTCAGGCCCATTCAAGAGAGCAGCAGGGGGATTACACGATGGATGAATATCAAGAAGAGCTGCTCGAGTACCAGGCCTTTGAACTGGATCAACCCGAGCCCGCCGAAGACGCCACCGAGCTTTGACTTGCAGCTTGAAGCTGGTAACGCGCAGGCGCTTTTATGCCGTTTTGCGGTGACTGCGGCGGAATTCGCCGGGCGTCTGACCGCTCCAGCGTTTAAAGGCTCGCTGGAACGCTTCGGCTGAAGCGAAACCGAGCAGGTAGGCGATTTCGCCAAAAGCCAGTTCGGTGTCGCGGATGTAGGTCATCGCCAGATCCCGACGCGTGTCGTTGAGGATCGCGCGAAACTGCGTGCCTTCTTCGGCCAGTTTGCGCCGTAACGTCCAGGTCGGCAGCTTCAGGCGTGCCGCCACTTCTTCCAGGTCGGGTTCCCGGCCGCCATTGAGCAACGGCCCCAATAGCTGAGTGATGCGTTCGCGCAGGCTGCGGGTTCGGGTCAATTGCTCAAGTTCCCGCTCACACAACTGCAGCAGATGGCGCCAGGTACTCGGGCAGTGCTCGGGATTGCGCTGTGCGAGGCTGTTGAGGTTCAGGCGCAGTTGATTTCGTTCGGCACCGAACTGGATCGAGCAATCCCCCAGCACGCTGTAAGCCTCGCGGTAATCGGGCTCATCGAATTCGATTTCAATGCGTTCGGCGCGCAGCGGTTCACCGCTGACACTGGAGAGCTGATGCAACCACCCGGCGATGATTGAGTCCACGACAAAACGGTTATAGGCGTTGTACGGGCTGATCGAATAGAAACGCAGCCACGCGCCATGGGCGTCTTCGTGAAAACTCGACTGGCCGCGATAGTTGGAACCGTACAACGCTTCGAAACGGATCAGGCAGCGCGCGGCCTCACGCACGGTCGGCGCTTGTGCGGCGGTGACACCGGCCAGCCCGGCCTGGCTCAGGCGACTGAGCTGACCCATGCGCAATCCCAACGCCGAATTGCCGGTCAGTTGAATCGCCGCGTGGCCCAGGCGCATATAGCGCGGAATCGACAAACGCGCCCCGGCCTCGGCCAGCCGTGCGGCGTCGAGGCCATATTGCTCGAGGAGCGGCTGCGGATCGACCGCATGACTGCGCACGGCATCGGCGAGGCTGTGCACGAAGCCCACCGACAGATCCCCCAGACGCATCGGCAGCGGTTTCATGGCTTACAACCAGATGTTCAACAAACGCGCGCCACGGGCCTCGCCATCGGCGAACTGCTGACCGTTGCTGCTGAGGAAACTCTGACCGGCACTGGCCTTGTCCCAGAACTGCCCGCGCAGGAACACACTGATGCCGGCGATCGCTCGGCTGCTCGGTGGCTGCGCGGTCAGCGTCAACCGATGCCAAGCCTGTCCTTCTGTAAGCTCACCGGGTTTGAGACTGACCGAGCCCGGGGTACTTGAACCTTTGTAACCGCGCCATGGCTGATTCCACGCGCCTTGGCCGAACACCTGCGCCGGCACCGCGATCAATTGTGCGTTTTGCTCATCGAGTTTGCGGTAATTGTCCGGATACCAACTGTCGCTGCCAATCAGCACACCGAGGCGTCCGGCCGGGGTGTCGACCACGTTGAGCGCATGTTTGTCTGCACCTTCGATCACTTCACGTTGATCGAACACCGGGTGCATCTGCCGTTGCGGCTGACCCAGCGGCACGCCGTCACGGCCGAACACCACGCTGCTGTTGAACAGCGCACCGCTGCCGGGTTTGAGCTGGCCATCACGGATGCTCGGTTCCGGCAGCACGATCGAACCCGCCACCAGCGTCACATGAAACTCTTTGGCCAGACCACCGAACAGTGCCTGGTAATCCTTGGCCATCGCCTTGGATTTCATGCGCAGGTACGCGTCATTGAGGCGGTCACTGCCGTTGGCACTGAACCAGGCGCGGGCGAACAACAACGGATTGCTCGCCGCCAGCCAGTTCATCGCCTCGGCGAGGGTCGGGGCCTGATACAGCTCGTCTTTTTCACCGCTGAGCAGCAACCAGGTGCCGACGTTTTCCGGCAATACCACGACGGTTTTGTCATTCAGCAGGCCTTGATCCTGGGCTTGCTGCAGATAAGCCGCGAGTTTGCGGTGCAAGCGTTCGGCGCTTTGATAATCGGTGGGAAACAGTTCGGGCTGGATGCCCAGCAGATTGCCGCGATCGGCGGGGGTGCCCTGATCGACCGCGACTTTAATGCGTAAGTCCGACAGGTAATGCCCCGCCGGCCGGTCCGCCGCCCACATGGCGTAGGTGGTCAGGGCGGCAACGAGGGCCATGGAAAAAAACAGGTACAAAAGTTTGCGCATGAAAACCAACAACTACCGGGTGCAGGGTATGGCGACTAGGGTAGGGCCCATGGCTCCGGTTGCCAAGGGGCGCTGCGCATTTGGATCAATAAGTTGTCAGTTACGGTCATTGAGTGACAGCGATGCGACTCTTAGTCTGTCGAACATGACTGACGGGGGCCGCAGAGCTCCCGCAACTTTTCCGTGATTGCTCGTTGTGGAGTTACCGATGACCGCCGCTCATTACCCGCACCTGTTGGCCCCGCTGGACCTGGGATTCACCACGCTGCGCAACCGCACCCTGATGGGCTCGATGCACACGGGCCTTGAAGAAAAACCGGGTGGTTTCGAGCGCATGGCGGCGTACTTCGCTGAGCGTGCCCGAGGCGGCGTTGGCCTGATGGTCACTGGCGGTATCGGTCCGAACGACGAGGGCGGCGTCTATTCTGGTGCGGCCAAGCTGACCACCGAGGAAGAAGCGCTCAAGCACCGCATCGTCACCCGCGCGGTGCACGACGCGGGCGGCAAGATCTGCATGCAGATCCTTCACGCTGGGCGTTATGCCTACAGCCCGAAGCAGGTCGCGCCGAGTGCGATCCAGGCCCCGATCAACCCGTTCAAGCCCAAAGAGCTGGACGAAGAAGGCATCGAGAAGCAGATCAACGATTTCGTCACCTGCTCGGTACTGGCGCAGACCGCCGAGTATGACGGCGTCGAGATCATGGGCTCGGAAGGGTATTTCATTAACCAGTTCCTCGCCGCGCACACCAATCACCGCACCGACCGTTGGGGTGGCAGCTACGAAAACCGTATGCGCCTGCCGGTGGAAATCGTTCGCCGTGTACGCGAAGCCGTCGGCCCGAACTTCATCATCATTTTCCGTCTGTCGATGCTCGATCTGGTCGAGGGCGGCAGCACCTGGGACGAGATCGTCACCCTGGCCAAAGCCATCGAGCAAGCCGGCGCGACCATCATCAACACCGGCATCGGCTGGCACGAAGCGCGGATTCCGACCATCGCCACCAAAGTGCCGCGTGCGGCGTTCAGCAAGGTCACGGCCAAACTGCGCGGCTCGGTGAAGATCCCGCTGATCACCACCAACCGCATCAACACCCCGGAAATCGCCGAGCAGATTCTTGCCGAGGGCGATGCCGACATGGTCTCGATGGCGCGGCCGTTCCTCGCCGACCCGGACTTCGTCAACAAGGCCGCTGAAGGTCGTGCGGATGAAATCAACACCTGCATCGGTTGCAACCAGGCGTGCCTCGACCACACCTTCGGCGGCAAGCTGACCAGCTGTCTGGTCAACCCGCGTGCGTGCCACGAAACCGAACTCAACTACCTGCCGGTGCAGCAGAGCAAGAAAATCGCCGTGGTCGGCGCTGGCCCTGCCGGTTTGTCCGCCGCCACTGTAGCTGCCGAGCGCGGCCATCAGGTGACGTTGTTCGATTCGGCCAGTGAAATCGGCGGCCAGTTCAATATCGCCAAGCGCGTGCCGGGCAAGGAAGAGTTTTTCGAAACCCTGCGTTACTTCAAGCGCAAGCTGCAGACCACTAACGTTGAGGTGTGCCTGAACACCCGCGTCGACGTGGCGAAACTGGTTGAAGGCGGGTACGACGAAATCATCCTCGCCACCGGCATTGCGCCGCGTGTGCCGGCGATTCCGGGCGTCGACAACGCCAAGGTGCTGAGCTACCTGGATGTGATCCTTGAGCGTAAACCGGTCGGCAAGCGTGTCGCTGTGATCGGCGCCGGCGGTATCGGTTTTGACGTGTCGGAATTCCTTGTCCACGAAGGCGTGGCCACCAGTCAGGATCGCGCCGCGTTCTGGAAAGAGTGGGGCATCGATACCAAACTGGAGGCTCGCGGTGGCGTCGCGGGGATCAAAGCCGCACCGCATGCCCCGGCCCGTGAAGTGTTTCTGTTGCAGCGCAAGAAAACAAAGGTCGGTGATGGTCTGGGTAAAACCACCGGCTGGATTCACCGTACCGGTTTGAAGAACAAACAGGTGCAGATGCTCAACAGCGTTGAATACCTGAGCATCGATGACCAAGGCCTGCACATTCGAATCGGTGAAACTGGCGAGTCCCAACTGCTGGCGGTGGACAACATTGTGATTTGCGCGGGGCAGGATCCGCTGCGTGAACTGCACGACGGTCTGGTTGAGGCGGGGCAGAACGTGCACCTGATCGGCGGCGCCGATGTCGCGGCGGAGCTGGATGCCAAGCGTGCGATCAACCAGGGTTCGCGCCTCGCCGCTGAACTTTAAGCCCTGCGCTGAACCTGTGGGAGCGAGCCTGCTCGCGAAGGCGTGGTGTCAGTCGACATATGTATTGGCTGACACTCCGCTTTCGCGAGCAGGCTCGCTCCCACAGGATTTGTGTTGTTCACAGATGCAGTGAGCACCACCAAAGTGAGCACCACCAAACCTGAGCACCACCAAACCAATGTAGGACACCAAACCAATGTAGGAGTGAGCCTGCTCGCGATGGCTGCTTCTGAGCGACTAGAATGCCGGCTCTGTCCAGATCGAATCGCCGCCCATGCTTTTGCCTCCCTCCGATTGGCTCCCCCAAGCCCCGCTACAACCGCTTCAACTCGACTGGCTCGCAACCGCCGGCATTGAAGTCGCCATCCTGCGCCTCGACCAGATCGACCCGCTGATCAGCGGCAACAAATGGTTCAAACTCGTCGAACACCTCAAGGCCGCTGATCGCGTGGGTGCCGAAGGCATCATCAGTCTCGGTGGGGCTCACTCCAATCATCTGCATGCGTTGGCGGCGGCGGGAAAACGGCTGGGGTTCAAAACCGTGGGGCTGTTGCGCGGGCATGCGCAGGAAACGCCGACCGTGCAGGATCTGCAAGCCTTCGGCATGCAACTGCATTGGTTGGGTTATGGCGGCTATCGCGCACGCAATGAACCGGGATTCTGGGCGCCTTGGCGCGCGCAGTATCCGCAGTTGTATGCGGTGCCCGAGGGCGGTGGCAGCTTAACGGGGGCGCTCGGTTGTGCGGCCATCAAACAGCAGGTGCAAGCGCAATTGCACACGCTGGGCTGGAGTGATTATCACGCTTGGTGGCTGGCCTGCGGCACCGGCACGACATTGGCGGGATTGCTGCTGGCCGAAGCAGGGGCCCACCCGGTCTATGGCGCGCTGGCTGTGCCAGATGATCACGGCGTGGCGCCGCAAGTCGAGTCGATCCTGCAAGCCGCAGGGCAGGGCAACGGGCGCTATGAACTGATCGACGCCAGCCGCGGCGGTTTCGCCAAGGTTGATCCGGCGTTGCTTGAGTTCATCGAACAAACCGAACAGGCCAGCGGCGTTCCTCTGGAGCCGCTGTACACCGGCAAGGCGTTGCTGGCGCTCAAACTGCAAGTCGAGGCGGGCAGGTTCGCAGCCGGCACACGGCTGATCTTCATTCATACCGGAGGTTTGCAGGGGCGGCGCGGGTTTATCGCCAGCCCCTGACGCTCAACCGCGCTTGGGCATCATCCGCAGCAGGGTGTTATCGCGCACCACATAATGGTGATAGATCCCCGCCAGGGCATGTAGCCCGATCAGCCAGTAGCCGATCGTGGCAATGAGCACATGCCAGTACTCGACCTGTTTGGCGAAATCCTTGTTCTCCGCGACCAGCAGCGGCAGATCAAAACCATAGAACATCACCTGATGCCCTTCGGCGCTGGTGATCAGCCAGCCGAGAATCGGCATGCTGATCATGAACAGGTACAACGCCCAGTGCATCAGCCGCGCCAGCACGGTTTGCCATTGCGGCGAGGCGGGGAAGATTTTCGGCGCCGGGCCAATGCTGCGCGCGAGCAGGCGAAACCACACCAGCACAAACACGGTCAGGCCGAGCATGTAGTGCACTTCGCGGATCAGCGTGCGCCCGCCACTGCCTTTGGGAAACAGGCCGCGCAACTCCATGCTGGCGTACACCAGCACCAACAGGACCAGCATCAGCCAGTGCAACAGGACCGAGACGGTGCTGTAGCGCGATTCGGAACTTGTCCACGGCATACGGTGTGTCCTCACAGATCAGGGTCAAAACGGCCGTTCTTGGGCGACGGCATGCTTTAACTGTAATCCGCTTTGGCGGATTTGCCTGAGGCTGATCGGACTTTCAATGCTCTGAATGGGGGCTTTGCCAATAAAAAACGCCAGCGTCGTGCAGACGCTGGCGTTTTTGTTTGTAGCCAGCGCCAGGAATCAGCTCGATTGCGGCATCTCGCCGTTGGCCAGGCGCTTGTTGATGTCAGCAATCACTTCCGGCAAATCGGTGATGGTGTCGATCATGTAATGCGGGCGCGAGCCTTCGAACAGCGCGTGAATGCGCTTGCGTTCGCTGGCCAGTTCATCGCTGCCCAAGGCGCGGAAACCGGCGTAATCCAGACCCAGCGCGTTGCCCGAGCAGATCAGTGCCACGGTCCACATCCCGGCGCGGCGGCCTTCGAGAATGCCCGGCACGGTGTCATCGATCTTCACGCACGCCGCGACATCGTCGATGCCCAGCGCGATCACGTTGGCCAGGGCCTGTGCCGGCCATGGGCGACCATTCGGCACTTCGTCGGTGGCAACCACGTGGTCGGCGACGTAGCCGTTGGTGGCAGCCAGTTCGACGACCTTGTCCATCACTTGCTTCGGGTAGCCGGAGCAGGAACCGATCTTGATCCCTTGCTGACGCAGATTGGCGATGGTTTCCAGTGCGCCGGGAATCAGCGCCGAGTGCTCGGCGATCTTCTCGATCTGCAGCGGCATGAAGCGCTTGTAGATCGCGGTGACGTCATCATCGGTCGGCGTGCGGCCGAATGCCTTGCGATAACGCTCGGCCACTTGCGGCTGATCGCAGAGGGTGATGGATCCCACTTGCCCATGCCCATCGGGCCACGGGCTTCTTCGATGGAGACCTGCACGTCGAACTCGGCGAAGGCTTCGACGAAGATCTGCGTGGGTGCGAACGAGCCGAAATCGACCACGGTGCCGGCCCAGTCGAGGATCGCGGCTTGCAGCTTGTTTGGATTGACGTAGTTCATGTTGATCAAATTCCTGAGTTGGCAATGCAATTCAAACTGTAGGAATGAGCCTGCTCGCGATAGCGGTTGATTACTCAACAGCTTCGTCGACTGACACGGCCTCATCGCGAGCAGGCTCACTCCTACAAGGGATTGGTGGTGTGGCTCAGATTTCGAGGACTTCCATCTCACGCAACACTTCACCGACCGCCGCGACGGCCTGGCGCATTTCGTCCGGGCTGACATGGCCGATGCAACCGACGCGGAAGGTTTCGACCTGGGTCAATTTGCCCGGATAGAGGATGTAACCCTTGGCCTTGACCCGCTCGTAGAAATCCTTGAACTGATAACGCGGATCTTGCGGCGCATGGAACGTGGCAATGATCGGCGCCTGAATCGCCGCCGGCAGGAAGCTGCGCAAACCGAGTTTGCCCATCTCATCCATCAATGCCTGACAGTTGGCGGCATAGCGCGCATGCCGCGCCGGCAGGCCACCTTCTTCGTTGTATTGCAGCAGCGCTTCGTGCAGCGCCGCGACGACGTGGGTCGGCGGGGTGAAGCGCCATTGGCCGGTTTTCATCATGTAGGCGTGCTGATCGAACAGGTCCATCGCCAGCGAGTGCGAATTGCCAGCGGCAGCGGCCAGCGCCTCTTTACGTGCGAAGACAAAACCCATCCCCGGTACGCCTTCCAGGCATTTGCCGGAGGCGGCGATCAGCGCGTCAAACGGTACTTGTTGCGCATCCACCGGCAACGCGCCGAAGGAACTCATGGCATCGATAATCAGGCGTTTACCGTGTTGCTCGACGACCTGAGCGATCTCCGCCAGCGGGTTGAGAATCCCGGTGCTGGTTTCGCAATGGATCAGCGCAACGTGGGTAATGTTGCTATCGGCGCGCAACAGGCGATCGACGTCAGCGGCGGTGGTCGGCTCATCTTCAGCGGTTTCAAAGGTGCTGAACGAGCGGCCGAGCACTTCGCAAATCTTCGCCAGGCGCTTGCCGTAGGCACCGTTGATCAGCACCAGCACTTTGCCGTCACGCGGCACCAGGGTGCCGATGGCCGCTTCAACAGCGAAGGTGCCGCTGCCCTGCAATGGCACGCAGTGGTGAGTGGCGGCGCCGTTGAGGATCGCCAGCAGTTGTTCGCACAGGCTGGCGGTCAGTTGATTGAAGCGGTCATCCCATGACCCCCAGTCGACCATCATCGCCTGGCGGGTGCGGGCCGAAGTGGTCAACGGGCCGGGAGTGAGCAGGATGGGTTCGGCGATACTCATTCGTATGTCCTCGGATTGCGCTGTGGGATGAAGCTACGGGGCATACGTTGCAATTCGCCGTTGCATCAATCAAATTGTTTGTTGTTATGCCAGCCATCAGCGAGAGTTATTCATGAACCTGTTCCAGCTCCGCGCCTTCGACGCCGTGGCCCGTGAAGGCAGCTTCACCCGCGCCGCCGCACGGTTGTTCATCAGTCAGCCGGCGGTTACCGGGCACATCAAGGCGTTGGAGGAGCACTACCAGATCACTCTGTTGCGGCGCACCGCGCGTCGGGTGGAACTGACCGAGGAGGGCACCAAACTCGCGGCGATTACCCGCGCAATGTTTGGCCTCGCGGAAGAGGCGCAGACGATGCTCGAGGCCAACCGGCAATTACTCACCGGACGGCTGGAAGTGGCGGCGGACGGGCCGCACATGGTCATGCCGATGCTCGCCAGCCTGCGTGCGCGCTATCCGGGGATCACCGTGAATCTGCGTTTGGGCAATGCTCAGGAAACCCTCGCGGCGTTGTTGTCGGAACACGCCGATGTGGCGGTGTTGACCGAAGTGGAGCCGCGCAAAGGCTTGCATCTGCAAGCGTTGAGCGAATCACGGATCTGCGCCTTGGTACCGGCAGGGCATGCGTGGGCGATGCGCACCGGGGAAGTGAAGCTCAAGGAGCTGGATCAAGTGATCATGGTGTTGCGCGAGCCGAGTTCGATCACCCGGCGCACGTTTGATGAGGCCTGTGCGCAGGCGTCGATCCATCCGCGCGTGTTGCTGGAGCTCGATAGCCGTGAGGCGGTGACCGAAGCCGTTGCCGCTGAGTTGGGCGTTGGCGTGGTGTCCTCGGTGGAGGTCAGTCATGACCCGAGGGTGGTGGCGATTCCGATTGTCGGGGACGGGCTAATGAACCGGCACATGATCGGCTGCATGGAGCGGCGCCGGGATTTGCGCTTGATTCAGGCGTTCTTTGGCTTGGCGCCGGCCTGATACACCGAGTCGCCCCAATCGCTGGCAAGCCAGCTCCCACAGTGATCTCGGTCGTTCAAAGGTGCTGGGTACAGCCAAGAAACCTGTGGGAGCTGGCTTGCCAGCGATGGGGCCGGTATTCCTTACACAAGACTGTCGCGAACCATATCGAGGAAGGTCGCCACCACCCGTCGATTGCTTTGCTCGCGCAAACACACCAGCGTCTCCGTCAGTCGTCGTGTGCAATCTATTATCGGCAACGCACACACCCGCGAATCCGCACCAAACTCCGCCGCCGAAACAACGCCGACACCAATCCCGACCACCACCGCCTCACGCGCTGCTTCCCGGCCTTCCACCTGAATCGCCGGACGAATACGAAACCCCGCCCGCGCCATTTCCTCTTCCAGCGTTTGCCGCGTCACCGAACCGTGTTCACGCAACACTAGCGGCGTGTCATCCAGGTCTGCCAGGCAAATCGATTCACGTTCGGCCCACGGATGATTGCGTGATACGAACGCCACCATCGGATCATTGCGCAGCGGCACACACAGCAAGCGTTCATCGCTGACATCACGCCCAAGCAACGCCAGATCGGCCTGATAGTTGAACAGGCGAAACAGCGATTCATCGGTATTGCCGGTCTCGATCTTCACGCTGATGCCCGGATAGCGCTCACAGAACCGCGCGATCTGCGGCAACACGTGCACCGGTGCATCCACCGCCAGAATCAGGCTGCCGGTCTGCAGGGCCTGGGATTCCTGCAGCAGTTCCTGCGCTTCGGCTTCAATTACAAACAGGCGCTGGGTGATCGCCAGTAAGCGCTCGCCCAGGTCGGTCAGGCGCACGGAACGTTTATTGCGGTGAAACAGCAAAACGCCGAAACGCTCTTCGAGTTTGCGCACTTGGTCGGATATCGCCGGTTGCGTGAGAAAAAGGCGCTCGGCGGCTTTGGTGAAGCTTCCATGCACGGCCACGGCGTGGAAGGCTTTGAGTTGGGCGTGGGACACCGACATGCAGTCACCTGATCGATAAGTCAGTAACAAGCTGAGCTTATGTGTGAAATACGATAAATCGATTTTATTTATTAAACAGTAATTGCTTTGATCGGCTCACGCCATCGCTGACTGCCCGCTCGGGCAGCACGGTGGCCATGAGCCTGTGCGTGCAACAGCAGGACTCATCTGACCGATATCGCCGTAGGGACGGGGTGATATCGCAGTGCTCAACAATAAAAACACAGGCGTTTTGCTTAACGATTCTGCCGGCACACTCACACCCTGAGGTCAGAACCACCATGAACAAGCACATCGGCACCATTGCGCGTTGGCGCGTGCAGATTTTCGCGATTACCTGGCTGGCGTACGCCGCTTTCTACTTCACCCGCAAAGCGTTTTCGGTGGCCAAACTGGGCATCGCCGAAGACCCCACCTTCATGCTCGACAAGATGGCCATGGCCAACCTCGATGCGATTTATCTGGCGGCTTATGCCCTCGGCCAGTTCACTTGGGGCATGCTCGCTGACCGCTTTGGCCCACGGGTCGTGGTGCTCGGCGGTTTGCTGATTTCCGCAGCGGCGGCGTTGGTGATGGGCAGTTTCGCCACGTTGCCGATCTTTGCCACCTGCATGTTGATTCAGGGGTTGGCGCAGTCCACCGGATGGTCGGGATTGTGCAAGAACCTCGGCAGTTTTTTCCCTTCCCAACAACGCGGGCGGGTGCTCGGCCTATGGAGTTCCTGTTACGCCTTTGGTGGTCTGGTGGCGTCGCCATTCGCCGGTTGGTGGGCGTATACCTTGATGGGCACCTGGCACGCGGCCTTCATTTCCAGTGCGGTGGTGGTTGCCGTGGTCGCGGTGTTGTTCTTTATCTTCCAGCGCAATAAACCCGAAGACGTCGGCTTGCCTGCGGTAGAGCCGGAGCCTGAACTGACGGCGGAAGAAACCGAAGCCAACAGCAAACTCAGTGTCTGGGAGCCGTTAAAGGAAATCCTGCGTAACCGCACGGTGCTGGTACTGGGCCTGGCGTATTTCATGTTGAAACCGGCGCGTTACGCGATTCTGTTGTGGGGCCCGGTGATTGTCTTTGAACAGATGCCCAGTGTCGGCAAGGTCGGCGCGGCGATCATTCCCACTTCGTTCGAACTGGCCGGGTTGCTCGGGCCGATTCTGATCGGCCTGGCTTCGGACAAACTCTTTGGCGCCCGGCGTATGCCGGCCTGCGTATTGAGCTTGTTGGCGCTGACCGTGACGCTGGCGCTGTTCATGGCTGCGTTGCAGAGCGGCAGTGTGTTGCTGGTGGTCGCCTTGTTGTTTGTCATGGGCCTGACCCTCTACGGCCCGGATTCAATGATCAGCGGTGCCGCCGCGATCGACTTCGGCAAAGCCAAGGCCGGCGCCACGGCGGCCGGTTTCGTCAACGGCTGCGGCTCGGTCGGCGCGGTACTCGGCGGTTTGCTGCCAGGCTACTTCGACTCGGTGACGGTGTTCATCGTCTTCGCCGGTTGTGCGCTGTTCTCGGCGCTGGTGCTGATTCCGCACTGGAACAGCCGTCCGGTCGGCGTGATGGAGCCGCGTGCCTCAATCCCCAATTGCCCGCTGACGATCAAACCCCTGCGTTCCTGAAACCCTTTGCCTCGCGGCCTGCTGCGGCGCTCGCGGCAGGCTGGGTCGTGGCCATCTGACTTGGAGTACCCCACATGAGACCGTTTTGGCTGGAGCAGGCCTTGCAGGCCGACAGCTCTGAAACCTGTCCGCCGTTGCACGGCGAAGTCCGCGCCGATGTGTGCATCGTCGGCGGTGGCTACACCGGGTTGTGGACGGCGATCATGCTCAAGCAACAGAACCCCGAACTCGATGTGTTGCTGATCGAAGCGGACATCTGCGGCGCTGGCGCCAGTGGGCGTAATGGCGGGTGTGCGCTGTCGTGGTCGGCGAAGTATTTCACCCTTGAGCGCTTGTTTGGCGTCGAGGAAGCGGTACGTCTGGTCAAGGAATCGGAACGCAGTATCCACGCGATCGGCGAGTTCTGTGAGCAGTACGGTGTCGACGCCGATTACCGTCTGGACGGCACGCTGTACACCGCGACCAACCGCGCGCAAGTCGGTTCGACCGACGCGGTGATTGCCGCACTGGAGCGCAATGGCATCAACTCGTTCACCCAGCGTCCGCTGGCCGATGTGCAGCGCATGGCCGGTTCGAGCAAACATCTGGAGGGCTGGTTCTCGCCGGCAGCGGCCAGTGTGCAGCCGGGCAAACTGGTGCGTGGCTTGCGTCGGGTGGCATTGCAGTTGGGTGTGAAGATTCACGAAAACACGGCAATGACCGGGCTGGAGGAGGGACGCCCGGCGCGGTTGCAGACGCCGAATGGCACGGTGATCGCCGATCGCGTGGTGCTGGCGATGAACGCGTGGATGGCCCGTGCCTTCCCGCAGTTCGAACGTAGCGTGGCGATTGTTTCCAGCGACATGCTGATCACCGAACCGCGCCCGGATCTGTTACAGGAGATCGGTTTGACCAGTGGCGTCACCGTGCTTGATTCGCGGATTTTCGTGCACTACTACCACAACACCCCGGACGGCCGGATCATGCTCGGTAAGGGCGGCAATACCTTCGCGTTTGGCGGGCGCATGCTGCCAGTATTCGATCAGCCATCGCCCTATGCCGGCCTGCTGAAAAACAGCCTCGCCGACTTCTTCCCGGCATTTGCCGATGTCAAAGTCGAGGCCACCTGGAACGGCCCGTCGGATCGCTCGGTCACCGGTTTGCCGTTCTTCGGCCAGATGAGCAGCGCCGGCAATGTGTTTTACGGTTTCGGCTATTCGGGCAGCGGTGTCGGCCCATGTCACATGGGCGGGCAGATTCTCGCTTCGCTGGTGCAAGGCCTGGACAATCCATGGACGCTTTCGCCGCTGGTCAACGGGCCGCTGGGCTACTTCCCGCCAGAGCCGATCCGTTACCTCGGCTCGCTGATGGTGCGCAACGCCATCCGCCGCAAGGAGCGCGCCGAGGATCACGGCCGGCGGCCTCGGCATCTCGATGTGCGCCTGGCCAAATTTGCCGCAGCGGCGGGCAAGGCTGACAAAGGTTGAAGCACGGCGTGTTGATGTAGCGTGATCAGCGGGCGTTGCTGTTGAGCAACCAGTCGAGCAACAAGTCGTTGTCGCGTGCGGTCGGTGGTTCGCGAGGCGTCGGGTTGGGTGAGTTGCCCAGACAGAGAATTGGCCGGTCCGGGTCGCTGTCGAGGAAACTCACCCACACTTCACTGCCGGCGCAGGGCAGTTCGTCCCGTGCGAATCGACCATTGGCTCGCGTCATGGCGATGGGCAGCCAGACCGCGTCGCTATCAAGTGTTTGCGGTTGTTCCGAGGGCCACAGCCTGACGGCGACTCGACCTTGCTCATCGAGCTGCGCCGGTTGCCCGGTGGGTCCGACTACCTGTGCCAGGTGATACCCGGCGATGGCCGGGCGGGTTTGTTTGAGCGCTGGACGGTAGTCGGTCGACCAGGGCTGGGCGGTGAAATCGTTGTGGTAGCGGTGCCGCGGCGGTGTCGGATCCAGAATCGACGGATGTTGCCCATGATGGCGTATTGAAGTGAGTCGCCATTGTTCGTTGAAGTGGCTGATCGGATGCGCCGACACTTGCAGCAGATGCCCACTGAGCAAGCCCACCCGGTCAGAGCGGCCGTTGATCGTGCGATGCTGGCAGCGTTGCCGTTCCAGATGTCGACGGCTGCGTTGTTCGTGGTGACGTTGTTCGAGAGAGGGTATCGGCGGCAGGGGATTGGCTGTGATGTGGTTGGCGGCATCGTCGCTGAGCGCTTGCTGCCCTCGATTACGCACCGCATGCAGTGTGGCGATGGGGGCAGCGTGATGATGCTGGTACAGCGCACTGACGCAGGGGGAGGGCGTTTGCTCGCAAGCCTTGAATGCAACCAGCACCGGCATTTGCGGCAAGCTCAGGCTGTCATCGGCAAACACGACAATGTGCCCGTCCACTCGGTGTTCGAAGTGATAGTGAATGCCTTCCTCTTCGCAAAGCCTGTCCAGCAGCGCCAGATCGCTTTCTTCGTACTGGATGCAAAACGGCCGGATCGGGTATTGCCCGACGCTCATTTCAATCCGGTAGCCGTCAGCGGGCAAGGCATTTTCCGTGAGCAATTGCTCAAGGATCTGCGGCACGCTCAGTTGCACGAACACGCGCCGTTTGCTCGGCTGGGCCAGCCTCTGCAGGCGCGGCACAACCGTCAGTCGATAGCCGATCCGGTGTGTGCCTCGATGTTCGCAACTGGCACTGTCGATCACGCCGTGAATCCCATGATGGTCGTCCAGGCGCAGAAATGCCGGTTGATGCAGAAATGTACCCGGCGCCATGGCGGGGGCCAGGCCGATCAGTTCGATGTCGAAACGGTAGGGCTGGTTGAGCGCTTCCTCGCCGTGAAAGCGCACCACTGGCAGGCACAGACCGCTGTCGGTCAGGGTCAGGGTAAAAGGACTTTCCTTGTCATTGAGCATTCGAACGGGCTCTGTCAGGCAATACGGGCCTGAGAGGGTACGAAACCGCAGCGTTGAATGGTCATGTCAAATCCGTTTTTCAGAATCGCCCTACACGCTTTGGTGAAGATGTCGATTCCACATTGCGTTTTTTTGGTCGATTGCCGACTTTAGGCCGTATAAACTTGGCGCCACGCGTCGGCCAATAGATGTCTCGGCGCCACAGATCAAGAGAGTGAGTAATGGGCGCACAGTGGAAGGTTAAACACAAAGAAGCGGCAGCCAACGCCAAAGGCAAGATCTTCGGCAAACTGGTGAAAGAAATCACCATCGCTGCCCGCAACGGTGCCGATACCACCACCAACGCACACCTGCGTCTGGTGGTCGAACAGGCCAAGAAAGCCTCGATGCCAAAAGAAACCCTGGACCGCGCGATCAAGAAAGGCGCCGGTCTGCTGGGTGAAACCGTGCAATACCATCGCGTGACCTACGAAGGGTTCGCCCCGCACCAGGTGCCGCTGATCGTCGAGTGCGTGACCGACAACATCAACCGTACCGTCGCGGAAATCCGCGTGGCGTTCCGCAAGGGCCAACTGGGGGCTTCCGGCTCCGTGGCCTGGGACTTCAACCACGTCGGCATGATCGAAGCCTCGCCGGACACCCCGGACGCCGATCCGGAAATGGCCGCCATCGAAGCCGGCGCGCAGGATTTCGAGCCAGGCGAAGAGGGCGCGACGCTGTTCCTGACCGACCCTACCGATCTGGATGCGGTGCAGAAAGCACTGCCAGAGCAAGGTTTCACCGTGTTGTCGGCCAAACTCGGTTACCAGCCGAAGAACCCGGTGAGCGGTTTGAGCGACGAGCAGATGGCTGAGGTTGAAGCGTTCCTCGAAGGCCTCGACAACCATGATGACGTGCAGGACATGTTTGTTGGCCTGGCGGGCTGATCTGTTTCTCCGGTGATGGCCTCATCGCGGGCAAGCCCGCTCCCACAGGTTCAGAGGTGTCCACACATTTTGTGAGCGACTCGGACACTGTGGGAGCGGGCTTGCCCGCGATTGACTGCGCAGCAGTCAGCTTTGCCGCAGAACCGCATTAACTTCAGCAAACCCCGGCCGCGCCAGCACCTCCGCCTGACAGCAACGCCGCTCCAGCTCTTCGAGCACCGCACGCAATTCATCACTCAACCCCGAGTCGATGCGTGCCAGCAATTCCCCCAGCAAAATCCCGAACGCGCGCACTTCAATACGTTGCAACGCCCGTGTTTCTGCTGTGTCGGCAACCGCGTGGAACGACGCCCCACCAAAATCCCCGAGCAGGCAATCGCCGTGTCCATTCAACAGAATGTTGTGCCCGTAGAGATCGCCGTGGGTGATGCCTTGCCGATGCAAGTGTTCTGCCGCCGAGGCAATGCCTTTGGCAACGTTCAGCGCAACCTCGGCGCTGAACCGGCAATCATCGGCGTAAACATCTCGCGAGCAGGATGCCAGGCTTGGCAGGTCGGCGAGGTTGCGGAAAGACGGATCGATCAACTGCATCACCAAGCCTTGCTGGCCGTCGGGATGGCCATTGATGCGCCCCTCGATGCGGATCAGATTGGGATGCAGACCGGCGGTGATACAGGCATTCATTTCGTGCAGCGGTGAACCGTCGCTGGTCATTTCACCTTTGTACAGTTTCACCGCGACCGGCGTCACTGAGCCATCGTCGCGTTGCCAGCTCGCCCGGGAAATCACCCCCGAAGCGCCTTCACCCAGCCATTGCTCCAGGCGCAGCGCTGACCAAGGGATGTGCGGCGTCGCTTCCAGCGCGGCGGCGTCTGCCTCGGTTTCCAGCGGATTACCGGCGTAGGCCAGCCACGTCAGGCTCGGCAGCGCGAGCAGCCACTGCGGCAGTTCGGTCAGGCGGTTGGCGGCAATGCGCAGCAGCTCCAGTCGATGGCAGTTGCTCAGCGAGGACGGCAGCGCTTGCAGGCGATTGCCGGACAGCATGAGTTTTTGCAGGGCAGGGCGCTCACCGAGTTCGCTTGGCAGGCTTTCGATGCAGTTGTCGGTCAGGATCAGCCAGCGCAACTGAGGCGGCAGCGCTTGAGCGGGGACGTTGACGATGCGATTGGCCCTGAAACCGATCATCGTCAGCGCCGCGCACTGGCCGAGACAGGCTGGCAGTTCGGTGAACGGGTTATCGGAGCAGAACAGCACGCGCAGGCGCGTCAGACGATGCAAGTCATCCGGCAGGCTGCTCAATTGGTTGCCGCTGAGGTTGAGGATTTCCAGGGTGTCGGCCAGGTCGAAAATCTCGCGCGGGAACTCGGTCAGTCCACAAGACAGATCCAGACGCGTAATGCCCGACAACTCGCCGGCGCGCAATTGAGCAAGGGTGTGCATGTTGGTGTTCGCTATTGTTCAGTGGAGCGACGCTGGGGCGCTGGGAATGGGCAGCATGATAACGGCAAAGCCCGGGTTTGAATTGGACAGATGGCGAAACTTCAGTAGCCCTTGGTGGGAGCGCGCCTGCTCGCGAAGGCGGAGTGTCAGAAGCTGATGTTTTGACTGATAGGGCGCTTTCGCGAGCAGGCTCGCTCCCACAGGGGAATGGCGTGCTCAGATCGTCCCGTGCACTTCTTGCAACTGCCCCAAGCGGCTGCGCGTGCGCGCCAGGTCGATGACATGGCCGTCCATGCTTTCGCGCAAGGGCAGTCGACCGAGCAGCGTCAGGTGCTTGTCCTGGTCGTACAGCACGTCGATCAGGTTGATGAAGCGCTGTTGCGCGGCGATCGAGCATTGCGCCAGTTCTGGCAGATCATCAATGATCCAGCGGTCGAAACGTCGACACAGTTCCAGGTAATCCATGACCGCCGTTGGCTGTTCACACAGGTCGTTGAAGGTGAAACCGACCCGCCGCTCCTGACAAAACCGCGCCTGAAACTGCCGGGTGCCGACTGTTAGCGTGACGGTTGGTGCGTCGGCAGGTGGCAAATCGAGGGCGGCGCGCTGTGCTGGCGTCGCCGGCCACACGTAATGCCCTTGGGTGAAGATCTGATGTGCAGAATGGCGCGTCTGGCTGCGGTAATCGTGCGGGCCGCCGACCTCCATCACCTGCATGCGCGTATTGATCAGTTCGATCACCGGTTTGAAGCGGGCGTGATAGAGCGGATTGGGCAGCAGACCTTCCGGCGCGTAGTTGGAGGTGACCAGCAGCAGGATCCGCCGCTTGAACAGTGCCTTGAACAGCCGGGTGATGAGCATGGCATCGCCGATGTCATGCACATGAAACTCGTCGAAACACAGCACCCGGCAATCTTGCAGCAATTCGTCGAGGGAGACTTCGAGAGCATCGTCGTGCTCGCGATGACTGAACATGGCCTGATGCAATTGCGCGAAGAACTGATGGAAATGCAGACGCCGTTTCTGGGTGATCGGCAAGGCTTGAAAGAAACCGTCGAGCAGCCAGCTCTTGCCACGTCCGACAGCGCCGAACAAATAGAGGTTCTGGGGTGTGCGAGCGCTTGCGCCGAGCAAAAGACTCGCCTGCTGCGCCATGCAATCGATGACGCACTGCTGGCTGTGGCTGAGGGTGTAGCCCTGACCACTGGCCTTGTGCCGAAAGTAATCGCGGATCGACTGGGCACTGGCATCATGCCCGGCACTGGCCGGAAAACCTTTGCCGAACCAGCGGCGCAACGCCGGCCAGCGCTGGATCAGTCGTGATCGTTTCGGCGGTTGGGCAGGCACTGTGGGCGTCTCCGTGTTCGTCAAGACCGGCACCCGGGAGCGCGGCAACGTAGTGTAACCAGACGCCGACTTGGCCAGCCACCGCAACGATCCGAGAGTGGGCGGTTATTGGACAAATTTGTGCGGCACGTACAGCTATTTTTAGCGACATGGCTCGACGTGTTGCCAACCTTTCGAAACATATCTCGGGCGATCCCTGGATCCAATCGACTGGCGGAATCGTCGACCATTGCTAACCTCAATCACAGAAACGACGTCGCAAGCGATCGCTGACAAGGAACGGCGCAGTGAATGTACAGGTAGTCATGGGCTTGCTGGTTGTACTCGTTGCGCCTGTTCATGCGGCGGATCTTCAAGTCGAAGTGCGCGTTGACGTGCAGCGCGGCTGCCAGTTGATCGGCCAGCAGCGTGGCGCCGGCATTGAGCAACTGGGTGTGCTCGACTTTGGCAGCACCGCACGCCTCGATGACCCCGCCGGGCCATTGGCTGCCGCATTGACCAATCAGCGCCTGCCACGGCTGGAGTGCAACCCGGACACGCCGTACCAGATGCGCGTCGATGGCGGCTTGCATGGCGGTGTCGGTGAAGTCCGCTATATGGCCGGTTCGTTCGGCAGCAAACCGATTCCGTATCGCTTGTATCAGGACGCGGCGCGCCGGGTACCGCTGGTGGTGGATGTGCCAGTCAGCGGGCGGGTGCCGGACAGTGGCACGGTAGAACTGCCGCTGTATGCGCGGATCGAACGCCTGGCTGAGGTGCCGCAGGTCAGTCGTTATTCGGATCTGGTCAAGGTGACGGTTACCTGGTGATCGCGGTATCAAGGCAACCGCTGGACGCGGGTGCACAAGGAAGGCGTTCAATCATGAGCGCGGTGATCGATTCAGCGTGAAGGAGCAGGGACGGGCGCAATGACAGGCAAACACTGGATGGTGGTGGCGGCAGGTACGCTGGCATTGCTCGCAGATGACGCGCAAGCGGCGATGAGCGGGCAGATCAATGCGCGGCTGATCCTGATTGCCGGCTGCGAAGTCACCAATACCAGCACGCCCGAGAGCCCGGTCAGTGCCCTCGGCACCCTCGATTTCGGCCTTCAGGGGCCCACCTGGAACGCACCGATCAAGGCCAGTCTCGACGGTGACAGCAGCGGTACACTCAACGTTGCCTGCAATCCTTCGGTCACCGGCTTCACCGTCACTATCGATGGCGGTACCCACGGTGACGGCAACACCCGGCGCCTGAGCAACGGCCGCCAGACCCTTCCCTATCAGCTGTTTGTCGATCCCTCCGGCGCCCGGAGCTACAGCATCGGCCAGCAACACAATTTCGCTGTCACCAGCGGTGCGCAGATACCCATTCCGGTATTTGGCTCGGTGGTGGCGAATACCCGCGCGGTGCCGGCAGGGGTCTATACCGACACCCTGACGGTGACGCTCGACTGGTAAACCCGTAGAGGACGGACACCATGCGTACGTTTGCATCAAGGATAGGTTTGTCGTTACTCGGCCTGGCGCTGGTTTCCAGTGCCAACGCCGCCACCACGGTCACCGGCCAGATCACCTCCAGCCTGATCCTGATCAGCAGTTGTCAGGTCAACGGCGCCGGCGGTTCCACCGGGCTGAACTTCGGTGCGTTGAATTTCGGCACCGCCAACAGCCTGTTCACCACCGCCACCGGGCAGGTGTTGGGCGGTGGTGGCGGGGCGCTGTCGATTCTCTGCTCCAGTGGCACCACGCCGACGGTCAAGGTGCGCGCGGGTTCCCATGACGGCATGTCGCCGGGCGGCACGCGAGCGTTGTATGACGGGGTGGCCAATTACGTGCCGTACGACTTGTACACCGATGCCGGGCACTCGCAACTGCTGGCGATCGACGGGACCATCAACCTTGCGGCCAGCACCGGTGTCGCGCAGACGGTGAACCTCTACGGTCAGGCGGTGGGCAAGGCCGGTTTGCCGGCGGGGACTTACACCGACACCGTCGCTGTTGAACTGACGTTCTGATGCCATGCGCTGCCATGGCTGCGCCGCGTTGCTCCTGCTTTGTGCGGGCAGTGCACCGCTGCCGCTGACCGCCGCGACCAGCCAGAGCTTTCAGGTCAGCGCCACGGTCACTGCCGGGTGTCTGGTGGTGGGCGGGGTATCGAATTATGGCGGGCTGAATTTCGGTTCACGTTCGGCACTGGCCACCGGCACCGTACAGGTCGCGCTGACCGGCGGGGTGCAATTGCAATGCACGCCGGGCGTAACGCTGAACATGAGCGTCGATGGCGGCCAGTACAACAGCAGCGGCCGGCATATGCAGGTCAACAGCGGCAGCGCGCGGGTGGCGTATGCACTGTTTCGTGATGCGGCTTACAGCCAGAGCCTGGGTATTGGCCAGAGTGTGGCGGTGGCTTACAGCGATGCGAACAACATCAGCCTGCCGATTTACGGTCAGGTGCAATTGCCGGGCAATCAGCCTGGGGGGACGTACAGCGACGTGTTGCAGGTGCAACTGTCGTGGTAAGGCGAAGTTGAATGGCCGACAAGGAGCAGGTTTATGGGGGCAGTTACGTCACGGCATTCGCTCGTGTGTTGCGCGATGTGCGCGGTGGTCATGTTCGGGGCAAGCAACGCACACGCTGCCAGTTCGGTGCTGATCTGGCCGATCGATCCGGTGCTGGAGGCTGATCAGCAGGCCAGTGCGCTGTGGCTGGAGAACCGCGGCAGCGAAACCGCCAATCTGCAGATCCGCGTGTTCGGCTGGAGCCAGAGTGGGTTCGCCGAGCAATACCAGAACCAGCGCGACGTGATCGGCAGCCCACCGGTGGCGAAAATCGAACCGGGGCAGAAACAATTGGTGCGTCTGACCCGGACCAAGGAAGTGCCGCCGGGGCAGGAACTGGCCTATCGAATCATCATCGACGAAATTCCCACTGCGCAACCAGCGACTACCGACGGCGGCAAAACCGCCGCCGCGATCCGCTTCCAGATGCGTTATTCGGTACCGCTGTTTGCCTATGGCGCGGGGCTGTGGAGCAAGGAAGACAGCACCCGTGAGCGCGATCCCAAAGGTGTCGGTCTGCCGCAGTTGAGCTGGCGCACGGTGGCGGTGGACGGCAAGCCCTACGTCGAAGTGCGCAATCAGGGCGCGGTGCATGCTCGGCTGACCGACGTGGCCATCAAACAGGCCGGGCAGAGCAAGCCATTGGCCGAAGGGTTGTTGGGTTATGTGCTGCCCGGTGCGGTGATGCGCTGGCCGGCACCGACGCCGCTGACCAGTGATTCAGCGTTGCAGGTACGAGTAAATGGCGCGGCACAGGTGCAGAGCATCACGCCAGCCAAGTGAGTGAGTCGTAGCGCTGGCATCTGGCGTCGACGCAAGCGGTATCAGGAGGATTGAGTCCATTGACGGACGTAAAGCGCGTATGAGCCCAGGACGGGTTCGCCGTATTCAGCGTCCGTTGTGGCTCATCACCGGCGCGTGTTGCCTGATGTTCATTCAACCATCCGGGGCCGGCGATCTGCCGCCGCCACCCAGCGGCATGGAGGCCGTGAGTGATGCACAGTTGTTTCTGGAACTGGTGGTCAACCAGATGAATACCGGGCGCGTAGTGGCGGTGCAGCAGCGCGACGGGCGCTTGTTTGTCCCGGCGACGGCGTTGCGTGAAACCGGCATGAAGCTGCCCGACAGTCTCGGCGCCGAGGTCGATCTCGACAGTCTGGCGGGGCTGCACTCTGACTACGACAGTGTTGGTCAACGCCTGCTGCTGGACGTGCCGCCGGACTGGCTGCCGGAACAGTTCATCGGTAATCGACAAGCCTATCCGCGCACCCCGGCGCTGAGCAGTTTCGGCGCGCTGTTCAACTATGACCTGTACCTCAACGACACTGACGATGCCGGCACTTACCTGGCGGCGTGGAACGAAGTGCGGCTGTTCGACAGTTGGGGCACGTTGTCCAATACCGGGCAATACCGGCGCACCTTGTCCGGTGATTCGCTCAACACGCTGGACAACGGCTACTTGCGATACGACACCACCTGGCGTTACTCCGACGACGAGCGAATGCTTACCTATGAGGCCGGCGACGTGATCAGCGGCGCTTTGCCGTGGAGCAGTTCGGTGCGTCTGGGCGGCGTGCAGTTCTCGCGGGATTTCGCGGTGCGCCCGGATCTGGTGACCTATCCGTTGCCGCAATTTGCCGGTGAAGCAGCGGTGCCGTCCTCGGTGGATCTGTTCATCAATGGCTACAAGTCCAGCAGTGCAGACTTGCAGCCCGGGCCGTACACACTGACCAATATTCCGTTCATCAACGGCGCTGGCGAAGCTGTCGTTGTGACCACTGATGCGCTCGGTCGGCAGGTCTCGACCACGGTGCCGTTCTATGTCACCAGCACCTTGCTGCAAAAAGGCTTGAGCGACTTTTCCGTGGCCGCCGGTACGTTGCGTCGCGACTACGGTTTGAAGGATTTCAGTTACGGGCCGGGGGTCACCTCAGGCAGCCTGCGTTACGGCATCAGCGACAGTTTCACTCTGGAAAGCCATGCCGAAGCGGCCGATTCGCTGACACTGGGCGGCCTCGGCGGCAACCTGCGTCTGGGCAATTTCGGCGTACTCAACAGCGCGATGAGTCAAAGCCGCTTCGACGGCGAGGGCGGGCAGCAATTAAGCCTGGGCTATCAGTACAGCAACCAGCGTTTCAGCTTTTCTTATCAGCGGCTGCAACGTCACGCTCAATACGCCGATCTGACCGTAGTCGACAGCCCGTACATCAGTCTTAGCCGGCGTAGCGAGCAAGCGACCCTGAGCCTCAACCTAGACCGCTGGGGCAGTCTCGGCGCCGGTTATTTCGATGTGCGCGCGGCGGACGATTCGCGCACGCGGCTGCTCAACCTCAGCTGGAGCAAGCCGCTGTGGCGCAACAGCAGTTTCTACCTCTCGGCCAACCGTGAGATCGGCGACAGCAACTGGGCGGTGCAGGCGCAACTGGTGATTCCATTCGATCTGCGCGGCAGCCTGGCGATCAGCAGCGATCGCAGTAAAACCGGGCAGAGTCAGCAGCGGGTCAACTACAGTCGCGCGGTGCCGACTGAGGGCGGCGTGGGTTTCAATCTGGGTTACGCCAAGGGTGACGGCGCCGATTATCGTCAGGCCGACGTCACCTGGCGTCTGCAATCGGTGCAGTTGCAGGCCGGCGTCTACGGTACTTCCGACGCCGAAACCCGTTGGGCCGATGCCAGTGGTTCGCTGGTGTGGATGGATCGTCAGGTGTTCGCCGCCAACCGCATCGACGATGCATTTGTGGTGGTCAGTACTGAGGGTTTTGCCGACATTCCGGTGCGCTACGAAAATCAGCAGGTCGGCCAGACTGACAAGAATGGGCATCTGCTGGTGCCGTGGAGCAGTGCCTATTACCGCGGCAAGTATGAAATCGATCCACTGAATCTGCCGGCCAACGTGCGCAGCCCCAACGTCGAACAGCGCATCGCTGTGCGGCGTGGCAGCGGTTATCTGTTGGAGTTTCCGCTGACCCGAGTGATTGCCGCGAGCATCGTGCTGGTCGACGCGCAGCAGCGCGAGTTGCCGCTGGGCGCGGGCGTGCTGCATGAGCAGAGCGGGACGCGGACGGTGGTCGGTTGGGATGGGCTGGTGTATCTGGAAAACCTGCAGGCGCAGAACTCGTTGCAAGTGACGCTGGCCGACGGCAAGACCTGTCAGGCGCAGTTCAGTGTCGATCTGAATCAGGATCAGGTGCCGTTGATTGGCCCGTTGGTGTGCCAATGATGTTCCGGCGATGGCTGTTATGTCTGGCACTGCTTATACCCGGGGCGGTGCAGGCCGCGTGCTCGGTGGTCAGCACCACGCCAGCGGCGTTTGGCACGCTCAGTTCGATTGCCGTGCGCACAACTTCGCAACCCAGTTCCACGTTGAATGCGGGTTTGAGTTGCACCGGTTCGCTGCTGTCCCTGCTGACCAGCAACGACCACTTCTGGGGCACCGTTTCATCGACTCAAAGTGGTCTGGTCGGGCCGACCGGCGATGTCATCAATTACACGATCTACGCCAACAACAGCACCAGCTATCCGCTGACTCGCGGCACTGCCTATGACTTTGCGCGCAACGGCATCATCGATGCTCTGGGCTTGCTCAACGGTACGACGCCGAAAACGGTGCCGCTGTATCTCGGTACTACCATTGGCAGCAACGTCGCCGCCGGGGTGTATACCGAAACCCTGAGTATTTTCTGGAACTGGAATTACTGTTCGGGCATCGGCATCGGTGCTATTTGCCTCGGGCGTGATATCGCCAACGGCACGACGTCGTTGACGGTGAACTTGACGGTGTCCAACGACTGTACGATTACCGCACCGAACATTGCCTTCGGCAGCGCGCCGGTGGTCAGCGCGTTCACCCCGGTGACCGGACAGACGATCAATCTGGCCTGCACCAAGGGCAGTGCCTACACCGTGGGGCTGAGCGACGGGCAGAACGCGGTGAGTGTCGGTGGCCGGCGCCGGATGATTTCCGGAAGCAATTATCTGGCCTACGACATTTTCAAAAGTGCCGGCACCACGCGTTGGGGCAGTGTCGGCGCGGCACGGCGGGCGAGTACCGACGCCGAGGTCAATCCGGGAAACGGCTTGGGCACGGGCAGTCAGATCTTCAACTACAACGCGAAGATCTACACCGACCAGACCACGCCGCCGGCGGGCACGTATCTGGACAATGTGGTTTTGGACGTGGGTTTCTGAGCTGACACGATCCTTTGTATGAGCTGTCGAGTGAAACGAGGCTGCGATCTTTTGATCTTGCCCTTAAGAACAAGATCAAAAGATCGCAGCGTGCCGCAGCTCCTACATAGAACAGCGGTGTTTTCAGAATTGCAGTGATTGCTTGAGCTGTTGCGCCGCTGGCGTATCGACCGGGCTGACCATGGCGTAGTTGTAGCCGCCACCCGACCAGTATTCGGCCTGCAAGTCGCCATCACTGCGGCTTCCACGCGGCAAAAAAGTGTTTTTCGGTCCTGGCGGGCGCACGTAGAAACTCACTTTGTGGCCGTTGCCATCCTCATACATCACCATCGCTGCCGGGCCTTCGTCGGTGCTGAGCAGGCGTCCGCTGACCGGTTCAAACCCGGCCGCCTTCAGATCCGGTAAACGACTGGCCCGGTTGAAATAACGGTCGAGCCAGCGCTGCATGTCGCCATCACTGTCGACCTTGTAATCAGCCGGCAGCATGCCTTGCTGGGCAATCAGGCGATAGGCTTGCAAGGCGTCGGTCATCGGCAACATGGACGGGCGCACCAGGGTCATTTCCCGAGCCTGCCAACCACTGAATCCGCCGACGCTGACCGCGATCAGCAACACCGCCGCGCTGGCCAGATGGCGACGCGATTGACGCTGGCGGCGCTGGCGAATCATCGCCGGATCAAGCGCCGGGTTGGCCGGTTGCTGCAATGCGCCGCTAAGTGCCGCGCGCAATTGCTGGGCATCCTGTTGCCAGGCGCGAACCTGCGCCGCTTCATCCGGGTGACTGGCCAGCCAGGTCTCCAGCACACGCCGGTCGGCGTCGCTGAGCTGGTGGTCGACATAGGCGTGCAGGTCACGCTCGTTGGGAGGCAGGCTGATCATTTGAGTATCCGCAAAGAAGGGCTGCTGATTTCGCCATCGCTGAGTTGGCGCAAGGCCTGGCGGGCGCGGGACAGGCGCGACATCACGGTGCCGATCGGGGCGCCGAGAATCTCGGCGACCTCTTTATAGGAAAGGCCTTCCACCGAGACCATCAGCAACAGGGCGCGCTGTTCGCTGGGCAGGCGATCGAAGGCTTGCAGGGTCGACTGGGCGATGACGGTGCGCTCGACCGAGGGCTCGGCGTCGTCGCGACCGGTGAAGAATTCGAGCATGCGCGCATAGCGTCGGGAGCGCCGATGGGCGTCGAGAAACTGCCGATAGAGGATCGCAAACAGCCAGGCGCGCAAGTCGCCGTCGGCGCGTTTATCGCCCCAACTCGACAGTGCCCGCTCGAGGCAAGCCTGTACCAGATCGTCGGCGCTGCTGCTGTTGCGTGTCAGTGACACGGCAAAGCGGCGCAATCTGGGAATGATTTCTCTCAACTGTTCGTCGAATTCGCTCATGAAATTCTGCTAGTCACTACGCTGTGGACTAGGGAGACGCCCGTCGTTGGAGGTTATTCCACGTTCGGAAAAATAAATACCGTCGCGTGGAATAAACCCGGACGAGGCGCGTCTTGCTGATTCTTCCTACTTGTGGCCGATGGCCCTGGAGTTTTTCATGGTTGATCGTTCATCACCCGATGCTGCACCGCCCGGCGGGCCGCAGCGTCCGCCACTGAGTGCGGCGAGCCTGGTTCTGCGTCTGGGCGGCATTGCCGTGGTAGTCGCCGCAGTGGCCGGAGCATTCGCCTACGTTCACGGCAACTTTGACCCACAACGCCTGACGCCAAAAGCGTTGGTCGATGTGCTGGAGAAGAACAACGGCGTGCACCCCGGGTTTCGCCGTAACCACGCCAAAGGCGTGTGCGTGATCGGGCATTTCGAGAGCAGTGGTGAGGCACGGGCGTTTTCTACCGCGCAGGTGTTCAACGAGCCGCAGACCCCGGTAGTCGGGCGATTCGCCTTGCCAGCCGGCAATCCGTATGCACCGGACAGCAGCGTGCCGATTCGCAGTCTGGCGTTGCGATTCACCCAGGCCAACGGGCAGCAGTGGCGCACCGGGATGAACAGCATGCCGGTGTTCCCGGTCGGTACGCCTGAAGCGTTTTATCAATTGCAGCAGGCGCAGTCGCCAGATCCGGCCACCGGTAAACCGGATCCGAGCAAGGTGCCAGCGTTCTTCGCATCGCATCCGGAAGCCGTGCCGTTTCTGACCTGGGTGAAGACCGCCAAACCCTCGGCCAGTTACGCCACCGAAACCTACAACAGCGTCAACGCGTTTTATCTGGTCGACGCCAGCGGTAAAAAACAGGCGGTGCGCTGGAGCATGACGCCGTTGGCGCGAGACGCTGCGGGCGCCACTGCGCCTGAGGGCGGCGATTTTCTCGAGAAGGATCTGGTGCAGCGGTTGGCGTCTGCGCCGTTGCGTTTTCAGTTGAACATCACCCTGGCCAATCCTGAGGACCCGGTGAACGATGCCAGCAAGACCTGGCCCGACGGCCGCAAAGTGTTGAACGCCGGCACACTGGTGCTGGAAAAAACCCAGCCACAACTGAGCGGCGAATGCCGTGATATCAACTACGACCCGCTGGTGCTGCCGGCCGGGATTCAAGGCTCCGACGACCCGTTGCTCGCGGCGCGTTCCGCCGGTTACGCCAATTCCTATCTGCGTCGCACCAGCGAAGTCAGCCAGTTGCCCGCTGCCAAACAGGAGGCTCGTCCATGAGCACTCAACCGACGCATTTCGCCCTGTTGGCGCGCCTGCTGCACTGGCTGATGGCAATCATGATCATCGCCATGCTGTTTATTGGTGCCGGCATGGTCACCTCGGTTTCCGAGCGGCATGAATGGTTGATCCATCTGCACAAACCGCTGGGCATTGCGATTCTGGGGCTGGTGATTGTCCGTTTGCTGGTGCGGTTCACTACGCGCCAACCGCCGCTGCCGGCGGATTTGCCAAGTTGGCAAGTGATGGCGGCGAAGGCTTCGCATCTGCTGCTGTACGCGTTGATGCTGGTGTTGCCGTTGCTGGGCTGGGCGATGATCAGTGCTTCGGGCGAACCGGTCATGCTCAGCACAACGTTGCAGTTGCCAGCCATTGTTCCGGCCGATGCGCAGTTGTTCGCGTTATTGCGCAAGGCGCACGGGTATCTGGCCTATCTGTTGTTTCTGACGGTGCTGCTGCACCTGGCGGCGGCGCTGTTTCATGGCTGGATCCGCCGCGACGAGGTGCTCGACAGTATGTTGCGCGGTCGCGACCGCGGTTAACTCGCTTGAGTGGCGCAGCGTGCCGGTGCGCCGCTTTTCAGGGTCAGCCACCAGTACGCGAGCGCCACGGCGTTGATGCCCGCGCCGAGCAGGCACACGCCGATCCATCCGGCCCACGCGTACATCGCGGTCGAGCCGATGGAGCCGAGCGCGCTGCCGATCGAGTAGAACAGCATGTAACCGGCGGTGAGACGGCTTTGCGCTTCGGGGCGCACGCTGTAGATCATGCTCTGGCTGGTGACGTGCACCGCTTGCAGACCCAGATCCAGAGTGATCACGCCGAGTAGCAATGCCCACAGCGAAGATTGGGTGAGGGCGATTGGTAGCCATGAAGCGAGCATCAGCAACAGCGAAAGACCGCTGACCCATTGTCCGAGGCCGCGATCAGCCAGATGCCCGGCGCGTGCAGCGGCCAGCGCACCCGCTGCGCCAGCCAGTCCGAACAGACCGATTTCACTGTGCGACAAAGAAAGTGGCGGCGCGGCGAGCGGCAACACCATCGGCGTCCACAGCACCATTGCGCTGGCAAAGGTCAGCAGCGCGAGGATCGCGCGTTGACGCAGTACCGGTTCTTCTTTGAACAGACTGAATACCGAGGCGATCAGTGCGGTGTAGCCAGTCGCCGGTTGTGGGGCTTCATGCTTGGGCAGGACGCGAAACAGCAGCAGCGCCATCAACAATGTCAGCCCTGCTGACAGGAAGTAAATCGCTCGCCACCCAGCCAGATCGGCCATGCCGCCGGCGACCGTGCGTGCCAGCAGAATTCCTATCACGATGCCGCTGGTGACCACACCGACCACGCGCCCGCGCTGGGCCGGGAGCGCCAGCGTGGCGGCGTAAGCCACCAGCACCTGCGTCACTACCGCGAGCAGCCCTGTCAAGGTCATGCCAAGCAGCAGCCACGCACTGTTGGGCGCCAGCGCGATCATCAACAATGCCGCTGCCGATAGCAGCGTTTGAGTGACGATCAATCGGCGCCGGTTGAGCAGATCACCGAGGGGCACCAGTAGTACCAGACCGATGCCGTAGCCGATTTGCGTCAGGGTGATGACGATGCCGATGGTCGCCGGCGACAGGGCAAACGCCTCGGCCATGGCGTCCAGCAATGGCTGTGCGTAATACACGTTGCCCACGGCCAGACCGCAGGCCACAGAGAAAAGCAAAACGGCGCTGCTTTTGAGAGGTTTCATATCCCGCATCCTTTTAGGTTTCAAAATAAAACCTTGATCACGGTATGAGTGCGGGTTTTATTTTGCAACCTGTTTGCGCGAGTGTGTGAATGGCAAAAAGCAAAAGATCGCAGACAAGCTGCGATCTTTTGATGGACGGAGGAGGGGATCAGCGCAGGGTATCAACCATTTCAGCGATGGTGGTCAGCACGTCTTTGCCCAGCTGTTTGGAGCGTTTGCCCGACCAGCCGGTTTCCTTGTCAGGGTGGTCGTCGTGATCCTTGAACGGCATTTCCAGGGTCAGCGACAAGCAGTCGTATTTCTGCCCGACGCTGTTGCAGGCCAGGGTCATGTTGGCCTGGCCCGGTTCGTCGCGGGTGTAGCCGTGCTTGGTCTGGAAATCTTTGGTGGTGTGTTTAAGGTGGCTGCGAAAGTGCTCTTCGAGCTTCTCGATTCGTGGCGTGTAGCCCGGATTGCCTTCGCAACCGGCGGTGAACACATGGGGGATTTCTTCATCGCCGTGTACGTCGAGGAACAGGTCGACGCCATACTTTTCCATCTGTTGTTGTACGAAAAGTACTTCGGGGCTGACGTCCTGACTGGCGTTCTGCCAAGCGCGGTTCAAGTCCTGGCCCATCGCATTGGTGCGCAGGTGACCGTGGAAGGCACCGTCCGGATTCATGTTCGGCACCAGGTACAGATCGGCACTCGCCAGCAGCTTGTTCAGCACCGGATCGTCATGTCTTTCCAGGCGTTCGATCACGCCTTCCATGAACCATTCGGCCATGTGTTCGCCCGGATGCTGCTGAGCAATGATCCAGACTTTGCGCTGGCCTTCGGCACCGGTGCCTTTGCGCAGCAGCTGAATGTCGCGACCTTCGACGCTCTTGCCGGTTGCCAGCAATTCGGTGCCGGCCTTGCTCAGTGCCTGATCGATCAACCAGTCGTGACGGCCACGGCTGTAGGGTTCGAAATACGCAAACCATGCATGGGTTTGCTCGGCTTCGAGGCAAAAGCGCAGGCTGTCACCTTCAAAACTGGTTGGAATGCGGAACCAGTTGACGTGGTCGTAGGAGGCGACTGCCTGATAGCCGGTCCAGGCTTTGTTATAGGAAGATTGGCTGGCGTTGACCAGGCGGAACCAATGTTCCTGATGAACATGCAGGCCGCTGGCCTTGAAGTGGAACCACTGAAAGTGAGCGCTGCGGGTGTCCGGGCGAATGGCCAGAACCGGATTGAGCGGGTTGCTGATGTCGATGACTTGGATGTTGCCGCTGTCGAAGTTGGCGCTGATGTCGAACGAAGATTTGGCCACGGTCATAATCGATTCCTGAATATGATTTTTATGGCCGTTACTGTACACGCAGGCAGGGCTGAAACCGAGGGGAATTGCGGGGTGTGGCGGGGGGCGTCCTCCATGACGCGCAAGCAGCTTAGAGACTGTGCGATTGATTCTCAAGTGCTAATTGTCATTAGTTTGCCCCAATCTGGCCGGGCCTCGCTTGCCAAGCGATATTCTTTTGATATTATCCGCGCCATTGAATTTGCAGCACTTAAAGACTTCATTAGCCTGAAGCCATAAGCCCGAAAAACGGGCAAAAAAAGACCCGGCAAAAAGCCGGGTCAAAAACCGTGATTAGCCTGATGAGGAGATAGTCCAGAAGACCGACCTAAGGTCTCTGGTCCATCGACTGATCTCGCGACCAGCTGCATGCAATAATAATCATTATCATTTGCAAGTCAAATGTTTTTATCTGCGCGATTGGAAAATTCTTTCCCGTCCGCCCACACTCGCGTCCCTCTCAGGCTTCATCGCCATCGAGCGAATGGTCGACCATCGCCCGCGCCATATCCACCATGTGCACCACTGAAAATGCCAGATCGCGACTCGCGCCTTGCAGGCTTTCGGCTGCCTTGAACGCAGTGGCTGCCGCACAGCGCAGCAGGTCCGAGGCGTGTACCAGGGCTTCTTCGCCACTGAGATGGCGCCTGACATCAAAAAAACGCTCGTCGACCTCTGGTTCTGAAACAGCTGGTTTCAAGTAATAGTCCAGCGCTCGCTGCGCTGCCGCATTGCCCTGAGGGGAGGTGAAGCTGGTGTCCATTTGCAGGTCGGGCAAGTCTTTGCTGCTGATATTCATGATGAAGAAGCACTCCTTGGTCGATTGTAAATCCGTGCTCTCAGAATAGTACTCTGTGTAGTTGTGACCAGAATTTAAATACTACAATATGTGTTTTGTTGGCCGAAGGCGTCGACGTAAGGTGCTGCACATGGATAAATGGATTGAGTTGGTCAAGGCCAAGATGAGTGAACTCAAAATCACTCAAACAGAGCTCGGAGAGCGCGTCGGCATGTCCCAGGGCGGGATAGGCCATTGGCTGAACAAGCGTCGCGAACCCGGCATCACGGAAATGAACCGCGTGCTGCAGGCGTTGGGCATGGATTTCCTCGAAGTGGTGCTGGTGATCCGTGAACCGCAACCAATGGCGGACGACGAGATGCCGCTGGCGCAGAAGTACAACCCGTACTTCCGTTACCCGGTCAGCGATTGGCAGACGACCTGCGAGGTGCGCGAGAACGATCCGGCGTCTTACACCAAGGCATCCGGCAAGCAGCGCTTCGAACTGACGGATTACCATGCGCGTGGCCCGGCGTTCTGGCTGACGGTGACGGGGGATTCAATGACCGCTCCCAGTGGCCAGAGCATCGCCGAAGGCATGCTGATTCTGGTCGACCCGGCGGCCGAAGCGGTGCCCGGCAAACTGGTGATCGCCCAGTGGCCCGACAGCCCTGAAGCGATCTTCCGCAAACTCGACGAAGAGGGCGGCCAGCGTTACCTGGTGCCGCTCAATCCGACCTGGCCGAAAGCCCTGCTGACCGATGAGTGTCGAATCATCGGTGTTGTGGTTCAGGCAACGGCGCGTTACTAGTCAGATCGATCCGCGCCCGGCGTAGGATCGATCCTCCCCATCACACTGCTTCCAGTTCAACCAAAGCGCTGCCTTCGCCGACCATTTCGCCTTCCTGGCAATACAGCGCTTTGATCACTCCCGCATGCGGCGCGCGGATGCTGTGCTCCATCTTCATTGCTTCCAGCACCACCAGTTGCGCACCGGCCTCGACCGATTGCCCGGCCTCGACCAGCACACGGACAATGCTGCCGTTCATGGGCGCAGTCAGGCCACCCTGATGACTGTGACTGGCTTCGACGGCGCTGATCGGGTCATGCGTCTCGATGCGCCGCAACTCACCTTCCCATTGCAGATAAAGCGCATCACCTTGGCGGATAGCCCGCAACGTACGACGTACGCCATCGTGCTCGACGATGAGGGCTTCGCCGGACAGTCTGGCGTGATCATCGGCATTCAGCGTCAGTGCTCGATCCTGTCCCTCGCAACTCAAATGCAGGGTGATTTCCCGAGGCAATCCCGCACGCAAACCGCTGTTGAGTGACCATGGCGAAGCCGGGTCATCCTGGCGCGCCAACTGCGGCAGGCTCTGCGCCACCGCCTGAGCCGCCGCGTTCCAGAACGCATCGCTCAACGCGCCCGGCGCGGGTAGCAATTGCTCCTGATAACGCGGAATAAACCCGGTATCCAACTCCGCCGCCGCAAACGCCGGATGGGCGATGATCCGCCGCAAAAAGTTGATGTTGGTCTTCAATCCGCCAATCGCGAATTCGTCGAGCATGCTCAACAGACGCAGGCGCGCCTGCTCACGATCCTCGCCCCAGGCAATCAGCTTGCCCAGCATCGGGTCGTAGAACGGCGAAATTTCATCGCCTTCTTCGACCCCGCTATCCACCCGGCGCCCCGGTCCTTGCGCCGATTCGCGATACAACGCCAAACGCCCGGTCGCCGGCAGGAAGTCATTCGCAGGGTCTTCGGCGTACAAGCGCACTTCAATCGCATGACCGTTTAACGGCACCTGCGCCTGGGTGATCGGCAGCGCTTCACCACGGGCTACGCGGATCTGCCACGCGACCAGGTCCAGACCGGTGATGGCCTCGGTCACTGGATGCTCCACTTGCAGGCGCGTATTCATCTCCATAAAGAAGAACTCACCGCGCGCATCCAGCAAAAATTCCACAGTACCGGCGCCGACATAACCGATTGCCTGCGCCGAGCGCACAGCCGCCTCGCCCATGGCGCGACGCAGCTCCGGGGTCAGGCCCGGTGCCGGCGCTTCTTCGACGACTTTCTGATGGCGTCGTTGAATCGAGCAGTCACGCTCGTTGAGGTACAGGCAGTTGCCATGTTGATCGGCGAACACCTGGATTTCCACGTGACGCGGTTTGAGCAGGTATTTCTCCACCAGCATCCGCGAATCGCCGAACGACGACTGCGCTTCACGCTGAGCGGAGGCGAGGGCTTCGGCCAACTGGCTGACGTCCTCGACCACTTTCATGCCTTTGCCACCACCGCCGGCCGTGGCTTTGAGCAGCACCGGATAACCAATGCGTTCGCAGGCATCGCGGAAGGTGTCGAGGTCCTGTGCTTCGCCGTGATAACCCGGCACCAAAGGCACACCGGCGGTTTCCATCAGCGCTTTGGCGGCGGACTTGCTGCCCATGGCGTCAATGGCCGAGGCGGGCGGGCCGAGGAAAATCAGCCCGGCCGCTTCGATGGCACGAGCGAAGCCGGCGTTTTCCGAGAGAAAACCGTAACCCGGATGAATCGCCTGCGCGCCGCTGGCCTTGGCCGCTGCGATCAGTTTGTCGATTTGCAGATAACTGTCGGCGGCTTTGCTGCCGCCCAGGTCGACGCGAATATCCGCTTCCCGGCTGTGCCGCGCCTCGCGGTCGGTGGCGCTGTGCACGGCGACCGTGGTCAGGCCCAGCGCTTTGGCGGTGCGCATCACGCGGCAGGCGATTTCGCCACGGTTGGCCACCAGCAGGGTGGTGAGAACGGGTGCGCTCATCAATGCGGCTCCTTGGTGGTGGTTGCGGCTTGCCAGCTCGGTGGACGTTTTTGCAGAAAGGCGCGCAAGCCTTCCTGACCTTCCGGGCTGACGCGGATACGGGCGATGGCATTTTCGGTGTAGCGGCGCAGCGCCGGGGTCAGTGAGCCGTTGCCGACTTCACGCAGCAGGTCCTTGCTGGCGCGCATGGCGGCGGGGCTGTTGAGCAGCAAGTTGTTGATCCAGTGCTCGACTTGCTGATCAAGTTCAGCGGCCGGATGGCTCTCGGACAACAAACCGATTTCGCGCGCACGCTGCCCGCCGAAACGCTCGGCGGTCAGGGCATATCGACGTGCAGCGCGTTCGCCGATGGCCTGCACCACAAACGGGCTTATTACCGCCGGCGCCAGACCAATGCGTACTTCCGACAGGCAGAATTGCGCGTCATCGGCGCCAATCGCCATGTCACAGCAACTGATCAACCCCAGTGCGCCCCCGAATGCCGCGCCTTGTACCACAGCCACGGTGGGGATCTTCAGCTTGGCGAGGTTGTACATCAACTCTGCCAGTTCACGGGCGTCGTCGAGGTTGGTGTGGTAATCGAGTTCGGCCGATTGCTGCATCCACGCCAGATCAGCGCCGGCACTGAAGTGCTTGCCACGGCCACGCACCAGCAGGAAACGCAGGCTGGCGTCGCTGGCGACTTTGTCCAGCGCGAGGATCAGCTCGCGGATCATCTCGGCGTTGAAGGCGTTGTTCTTTTCCGCGCGGTTGAGCCACAGCGTGGCGAAACCCCGTGGGTCGCTCTGCAGTTCGAGGGTGTTGAAATCACTCATGAGATTCTCCCGATCACATCCGGAACACGCCGAAGCGGCTCGGTTCGATTGGCGCGTTCAGCGACGCGGACAGGGCCAGGGCCAGCACATCGCGGGTCTGCGCCGGGTCGATGACGCCGTCGTCCCATAGCCGTGCGCTGGAATAGTAGGGGTGACCCTGCTCTTCATACTGGTCGAGGATCGGTTGTTTGATCTCGGCTTCCTGCTCGGCACTGAAACCCTGACCGCTGCGCTCAGCCTGTTCGCGTTTGACCTGCACCAACACGCCCGCCGCCTGCTCGGCGCCCATCACGCCGATCCGCGCGTTCGGCCACATCCAGAGGAAGCGCGGATCGTAAGCGCGCCCGCACATGCCGTAGTTACCGGCGCCGAAGCTGCCGCCGATGATTACGGTGAATTTCGGCACTTTCGCGCAAGCCACGGCCGTGACCAGTTTCGCGCCATGTTTGGCGATGCCGCCGGCCTCGTATTTTTGGCCGACCATGAAGCCGGTGATGTTCTGCAAAAACAGCAGCGGAATGCCGCGCTGGCAGGCCAGTTCGATAAAGTGCGCGCCTTTCTGCGCGGCTTCGGCGAAGAGGATGCCGTTGTTCGCCAGAATCGCGATCGGGTAGCCGTGCAGATGCGCAAAGCCACACACCAGCGTGGTGCCGAACAAAGCCTTGAATTCATCGAACACCGAACCGTCGACCAGCCGCGCAATCACTTCGCGCACGTCGAACGGCTGCTTGGCATCGGCGGAAACCACGCCGTACAACTCATCGCTGGCGTACAGGGGCGCAATCGGCGTGCGTTGCTGCACTTCACCGAGTTTGCGCCAGTTAAGGTTGGCGACGCTGCGGCGGGCGAGGGCGAGGGCGTGTTCGTCGCTCTCGGCGTAATGGTCGGCGACCCCGGAAATCTTGCAGTGCACATCGGCGCCACCCAGATCCTCGGCGCTGACCACTTCACCGGTCGCAGCTTTCACCAGTGGCGGGCCGGCGAGAAAAATGGTGGCCTGATTGCGCACCATGATCGCTTCGTCGGCCATTGCCGGCACATAAGCGCCGCCAGCGGTGCAGGAGCCCATGACCACGGCGATCTGCGGAATGCCCATCGCGCTCATGTTGGCCTGGTTGAAGAAGATCCGCCCGAAGTGCTCGCGGTCCGGAAACACTTCGTCCTGACGCGGCAGGTTGGCGCCGCCGGAATCCACCAGATAAATGCACGGCAGACGATTCTGCTGAGCGATGGTCTGTGCGCGAAGATGTTTTTTCACGGTCAGCGGGTAGTACGAACCGCCCTTCACCGTCGCATCATTGGCGACGATCATGCACTCGACGCCTTCGACCCGACCGATCCCGGCAATCACGCCAGCGGCGGGCACGTCTTCGCCATACACGGCGTGGGCGGCCAATTGGCTGATTTCCAGAAACGGTGAGCCCGGATCGAGCAAACGGTTGATGCGTTCGCGCGGCAGCAGTTTGCCGCGCGAGGTGTGGCGTTCCTGGGCTTTCGCGCCGCCACCCTGCGCCACTTGGGCGAGCAGGGTGTGCAGGGCGTCGACCTGTTTGAGCATCGCCGCGCTGTTGGCGGCGAACTCCGCTGAGCGGGGATTGAGCTGAGTGTGCAGGGTAGCCATGGCCAGCTCCGTTTAGCGGGTTTCGTTGAACAGTTCGCGACCGATCAGCATGCGACGGATCTCACTGGTGCCAGCGCCGATTTCGTACAGCTTGGCGTCACGCAGCAGACGACCGGCCGGGAACTCATTGATGTAACCGTTACCGCCAAGAATCTGGATCGCGTCGAGGGCCATTTGCGTGGCGCGTTCGGCGGTGTAGAGGATCACCCCGGCGGCGTCCTTGCGGGTGGTTTCGCCGCGCTCGCAAGCCTGCGCAACTGCGTAGAGATAGGCGCGGCTGGCGTTGAGTTGGGTGTACATGTCGGCGACTTTGCCTTGAATCAGCTGGAATTCACCGATGCTTTGGCCGAACTGCTTGCGGTCGTGGATGTACGGCACGATCAGGTCCATGCACGACTGCATGATCCCGGTCGGGCCACCAGACAGCACCACTCGCTCGTAATCGAGGCCGCTCATCAGCACCTTTACGCCGCCGTTGAGCACGCCGAGGATATTTTCTTCCGGCACTTCGACGTCATCGAAAAACAGCTCGCAGGTGTTGGAACCGCGCATGCCGAGCTTGTCGAACTTGTTGCTGCGGCTGAAGCCTTTCCAGTCGCGCTCGACAATGAATGCGGTAATGCCGTGCGGGCCTTTCTCCAGATCGGTCTTGGCGTAGATCACGTAGGTGTTGGCGTCGGGGCCGTTGGTGATCCAGGTTTTGCTGCCGTTGAGGACGAAGCGGTCACCGCGTTTATCGGCGCGCAGTTTCATCGAGACCACGTCGGAGCCGGCGTTGGGCTCGCTCATCGCCAGTGCGCCGACGTGCTCGCCGCTGATCAGCTTCGGCAGGTATTTGGATTTCTGCTCGTGGTTGCCGTTGCGGTTGATCTGGTTGACGCAGAGGTTGGAATGCGCGCCGTAGGACAGCGCCACCGAGGCCGAACCGCGACTGATTTCTTCCATCGCCACCACGTGCGCCAGGTAACCCAGGCCTGCGCCGCCGTACTCCTCCGGCACGGTGATGCCGAGCAGGCCCATGTCGCCGAATTTGCGCCACATGTCGGCGGGGAACAGGTTGTCGCTGTCGATCTGCGCAGCGCGCGGAGCAATTTCCTTGGCGACAAAAGACTGAACCTGATCGCGCAGCATGTCGATGGTTTCACCGAGGGCGAAGTTCAGGGATGGATAGCTCATGGGTCACCTTTTGGCTTTTTTGTAGGGTGGGGAGGGCGGTCACTCGGCTCTCACCTTTACGTTAACGTAAGCCTGCGATGAAGGGCTGTCAATCACCCTTTACGTTAACGTCAACTTGAGCGACAGTAGGGGCAGTTCAAGATTGAAAGCTGATTAGATTTTGTAGGAGTGAGCCTGCTCGCGATCGCGTCGTGTCAGTCGACGTAAGTGTTGACTAATGGATCGAGATCGCGAGCA
>NZ_AKJR01000036.1:0-44071 GCF_000282235.1 Pseudomonas sp. GM24
TCGCGAAAGCGGTGTGTCATTGAGCACTCATATGTCTGACACGGCACCTTCGCGAGCAGGCTCGCTCCCACAGATAATACGGCGCACAGTGCATCAATCCCGCTGAACCTATCGCCTTTTCCTACAGACAAAAGTACATAGGCTGATTGCCTCGCGAAGCTGAACGCGACCTGTCAGGCAAAAGCCCGAAACACTCTCTCGCTAGCCAGTAACACTTCAGCTGTGCAACATGGCGCGCGTGTCTCCACAAACGGGAATTCCCTTTATGAAACGTTTTCTTAGCATCGCCATGGCGTTGTGCATCGGCCTGACGATGAGCCTCGACGCCAACGCCAAGCGCTTTGGTGGTGGCAAAAGCGCCGGCGCTGCGCCGACGCACCAGACCAGCCAGATGGCTCCTTCTTCTCCAGGTGTCGGCGGCGCTGCTGCGACCGCAGGTGCTGCCGGTGCCGCAGGCGCTGCCGCCAAGGCCGGCGGTGCTTCGAAATGGCTCGGCCCTCTGGCAGGTATCGCCGCCGGTGGCCTGCTGGCGTCCATGTTCATGGGCGGTGGCTTCCAGGGCATGCAGATCTTCGACATCCTGATCATGGCCGTGATCGCGTTCGTGATCTTCCGCTTCATCGCCGCGCGTCGCCGCAAGCAGCAGGAGCAATTCGCTCCGGCCGGCGCGCCGATGCAGCGTGAAGTGTTCGAGCAGAAACCTGCCGCCATGGGTTCGATCTTCGGTGGTTCGGCTGCACCTGTTGCCGCTCGTCCGGTGATCAACGCACCAGCCTGGTTTAACGAGCAGAACTTCCTTGAAGCTGCACGCAGCCACTTCCAGTCGCTGCAGCAGCACTGGGACGCCAACGAAATGGACAAGATCGCCGAGTTCGTGACCCCGCAAATGCTTGAGTTCCTCAAGCGTGAGCGTGCAGATCTGGGTGACGCGTTCCAGTCGACCTACATCGACAACCTTCAGGTGCAACTGGACGGCGTGGATGACCGTGCCGACAAGACCATCGCCACCCTGACCTTCAGCGGTGTGTCGAAGTCCTCGCGCTTCGACCAGGGCGAAGTGTTCAGCGAAAGCTGGAACATGGAACGTCCGCAGGGCGAGAACCAGCCTTGGCTGGTTGCCGGTATCCGCCAGAACGGCTGATCCCTCGCACGCTTCACTTGCTGTAATAAAAACCCCAGCCTCGGCTGGGGTTTTCTATTTCGCGGTTGCATCTATAGCGAGCTACTGTATAAACCGGCCCATATAAACCGCGCCATTCAAGCAAGAGGATCCCGGACGTGGAAGAAATCATCGAACAACTGCGTGAAGCCAACGAACCCGTGCCGGTTCCTTTGGAATTGCCTGAGGAAGACCAACTGGTCGAAGTCGAAGAAGAACTGTTCATCAACATTCCGTTCGTCTTCAAAGAATTTTTGCTGACCGTCAGCGACGTGGTGTACGGCAGTCTGGAACCGGTGACCGTCACCGACCCGCAATCGCACACCTATCTGCCGGACGTCGCAGCCAATGCTTGGGACATCGGTGTACCGCGTGATCTGATCCCGATCTGCCAAGACGGCGACAACTACTACTGCGTCGAAGAAGACGGCACCGTGGTGCTGTGGTCCGGCGAAGAAGAGCTGATCACCGAAGAATCCTGGGAATCGGTGTGGCACTGGGCGCGGGACGTCTGGCTGGAAAGCTGATCGGCCAGCCGCCCCGGGTGGTCAATGCCCCGACGACTCCTTGTGGTTGTCGAGGGTTTCCAGCAGCGCCACCTGCATCCGCGTGTGCACGCGGATGAACCAGCGCCAGAGCAGCGCCGCTACCGCAGCGGCGACTACGGCGATCAGCACCAGTAACTTGTTGGTCGGCAGAATACTGGCCGACAAGGCTGCCAACAGCAGGAAAATCACCAGCAGCGAGAGAATCGGGATCACTTCGGAGATCACCCGACGCACTCGCTGCGTGTGCCGCCCGGCCATCTCCGGCTTCACGCCCATCTCAGCCAGCAGCATCGACAGCGCCTTGAGCTTGCGGTAAGCGGCAATCAGGAACGGCAACGACACCAGCAACGCCCCACCCCAAATCAACGCCTTCTGCCAGCTCGGATCACTGATCCAGTCTTGCAGCCACAGCGAGATGCGTTCGGCGAAATACGCGCCGGCAAAGAAGATCGCGATGACCAGCGCCAGATTGACCCCGACCTGGAGCAAAATCTTGCGGATAATCGACGCCAGCATCGCGCCCTCGCCTTGCGGCTGGATGCTGCGCAGCCATTCGCCGTACATGCCCAGCACACGGCCGAGAGGCTTGGGCACCGCCGCAGACAGCTTGATCGACAGCGGATCGGCTGCACGGATCAGATACGGTGTCAGCAGCGTAGTGATCACCGACACAGCCACGGCGACCGGATAAAGGAAGTTGCTGGTGACCTGCAAGGTCATACCCAGCGCGGCGATGATGAAGGAAAATTCGCCAATCTGTGACAGCCCCATCCCCACCCGCAGTGAGGTGCGTCCGTCGTTGCCGGCGATAAAGGCCCCGAGGCCGCAGGACAACATCTTGCCGAGCACAACGGCCACGGTGATCACCGCAATCGGCCACGCATATTCGAGAAGGATCATCGGGTCGAGCATCAGGCCGATGGCAACGAAGAAGATCGCGCTGAACAGATCGCGAACCGGCTCGATCAGCCGCTCGATCTTCAGCAATTGCCGCGACTCGGCCATGATCGCGCCGATCAGGAACGCACCGAGGACCATGCTGTATTCAAGCTTGACCACCAGCAGGCAAAAGCCGAAACACAGGCCCAGCACCGTAATCAGCAGCATCTCGTTGCTTTCGAATTTGGCCACGTAAGCCAGCAAACGCGGCACCAGCAGAATGCCGATGACCAAAGCGACGATCATGAACAGCGACAGCTTGCCGACTGTGGAGAACACTTCTCCGGAGCTGACGGTGCCGCTCACTGCGATGCTCGACAGTAGCGCGATGATGCCGATGCCGAGGATGTCTTCGACGATCAGCACGCCGAAGATCAACTGCGCAAAGCGCTCGTTTTTCATCTTCAGATCGTTGAGCGCTTTGACGATGATGGTGGTCGAGGAGATCGCCAGAATCGCGCCGAGGAACAGCGAGTCCATGGTGTTCCAGTCGAACCAGCGGCCGATTTCGTAGCCGATCCAGATCATCAGGACGATTTCGAGGAACGCCGCAATAAACGCCGTGGCACCGACCTTGAACAACTTGCGCAGGCTGAACTCCAGCCCCAGGCAGAACATCAGGAAGATCACCCCGAGTTCGGCGAGGGTCTTGATGGTTTCTTCATCGTGGATCAGGCCGAACGGCGGCGTGTGCGGGCCGATGATGAAGCCGGCGACGATATAGCCGAGCACCACCGGTTGCTTGAAACGGTGGAACAACACGGTCACCACGCCTGCGACCAACATGATCACTGCCAGATCCTGAATAAAGCTGATGGCATGCATGGCGTGGGCTCCTTGAATGACGAGGCTCGCCAGCAGACGTCAGAAATGTCTGGGCGAGCGAGGTAAAAATCCGCTTTTCGTGTGGGAATTGCCTTTGTAAGGGGCTTTTGCAGGTTAACACCGCGACTTGCGGCTGGAAGGCGGTGCAATATATGGAAACAGATCGATTCCGGCGTGACGGCGGCGAGTCGCCCGGCGTCCCGATAACGGTGCTTTAGAAAAGCGACCAGGCACCCGCAGAGGTGCTTCCAGCAACCAGCCTTGATCCGTGAGAACGTTATGGAACCCGGAAACGCCCAGCTGTCGATGACGGTACTGATGACCCCCGACATGGCCAACTTCTCTGGCAATGTCCACGGCGGCACCCTGCTCAAATACCTCGACGAAGTGGCCTACGCCTGCGCGAGCCGCTATGCCGGCCGCTACGTGGTGACGCTGTCGGTGGATCAGGTGATTTTCCGCGAGCCGATCCATGTCGGCGAACTGGTGACCTTCCTCGCGTCGGTCAACTACACCGGCAACACGTCGATGGAAGTCGGCATCAAAGTGGTGACCGAAAACATCCGCGAACGCTCGGTGCGCCACACCAACAGCTGCTTCTTCACCATGGTCGCCGTGGATGACCAGCGTAAACCGGCCGCCGTGCCGCCGCTGCAACCGCAGAACAGTGAAGACAAGCGTCGTTATATGCAGGCGCAGCAGCGTCGGCAGATTCGTCAGGAGCTGGAAAAGCGCTATCAGGAGATCAAGGGCGACGCCTGAGATCAAAGACAAAAGATCGCAACCTGCGGCAGCTCCTACAGGGTTTTGCATTCCCATGTAGGAGCTGCCGCAGGCTGCGATCTTTTTGAACGATTACGCGATTACAGACTGATCGCCGTCGCCTCGAACTTCACCCGTGGATGCGCAATCCGATCCTGCGCCCGCACCAGTTGCAACTCATAACTGGCGCACGCCTGAGTCTCCAGCAGCACCTCATGCACCGCCGCCGCAGTGAATTCGAACGCCGCCACCAGGCTATCGCCCAACAGCACCCGCGCCAAAAACAAGCCCGACGTCAGATCACCCACGCCCACTGGCTGACGCGGAAACGCCAACAGCGGACGGCGCAGATGCCAGCTGCCTTCGGCTGTCACCAGCAACATTTCAAAGCCATCGGCTGGTTTGCCCGGATAATCCAGATGCTTGACCAGCACCGCTTTCGGCCCGCGCGCCAACAGTGCCCGCGCCATCGCCAGGCAATCGAACAGCGACTGCGGCTTGCGCCCGGAGAAGCTGTCGAGCTCCAACTGGTTCGGACACATGATGTCCGCCACGGCCGCCGCCTCTTCCAGCAGGAAATCGCTGACCTCGGTCGGCACGCTGCAACCCTTCTCCGGATGGCCCATCACCGGATCACATAGATAGAGCGCTTTCGGATTGACCGACTTGATGCGTTCGACACCGCTGAGAATCGCCCGGCCTTGCGCCGCGCTACCGAGGTACCCGGACAGCACCGCATCGCAATTACCCAGCTCGCCAATCGCAGCGATGCCTTCGACCAGCTCGGGAATCTGTTGCGGCGCCAGCACTTCGCCGGCCCACTGACCGTACTGAGTGTGGTTGGAAAACTGCACGGTGTTGAGCGGCCAGACATTGACCCCGACCCGCTGCATCGGAAAAACCGCGGCGCTGTTGCCGGCGTGGCCGAACACCACATGGGACTGAATGGCGAGCAGATGAGGCGTACGTTTCATTCGGGTCATTCCGTAAAACGATTGAAATTCAAGCCGCGCAGTATGCGACGAAACGCAGCCTGTACGACAGACCGGCGACGCAGTTAAGCTGACGCTATCTTTTGGAGTTCGATGTTGATGCTGACCCTGGAAAACATCTTCGTGCTGATACTGTTCGCCGCTGCCGGCGCCTGGCTGTGGCACAACCACGGCTTGCGCGAACGCGCGCTGGAGCGGGTCAAACAGCATTGCCTGAACGTACGGGTCGAGTTGCTCGACGGCAACGTCGCTCTGAAGAAGATCGGTTTCATCAAGGACGCCAACGGTCGCCGACGACTGGCGCGGGTGTATAACTTTGAGTTCACCGTGACCGGCGAAAGCCGCCATAACGGCACCATCACCCAGTTTGGCGCGCACAGTGCGCAGATCGAACTAGCGCCCTACCCGGCGCCGTTTGACGACACACCGCCGGTGGTTGAAGTGCACAAGCCTCGAGCGGAAGTCATCGAGCTAAGCCAGTGGCGCCAGGAACACACCAAATGGAAGCCCTGAAGGCCAAGTAGGAGCTGCCGGAGGCTGCGATCTTTTGATCTTAATCCGCCCGGCACCCCGACAACCCTCTCTGCAGCACCTCAACATCCTGCGCATCACTGAAGATCAGCTCGATGCGCGAATCTTTCCGCCATTCACTGGCCAGCCAAACCAACTGCGCATTCTCTAGCGCGTTCGCCGAAATCCAGCCATCTGCACTGTGGATAACCAGTTTCGCTCTTTTCCAATGAAGCCCGTTTAGCCAATCGGCGATACGTGCCTTGTCGAACTTTTGTCCCGGATGCCAACGCCAACCGACACTCCAGCCACCCTCCTGGGCCTGACTCAAGCAGATCGGCAGCGTCGGATCGCTCCAGACAGCCGGCATTTGCCCTAACCCCTTGGGCACGATCAGATTGTCCAAACCATTGACCGCTTGCGCAGCCAGGCCCGGCAGTTCGCTCAGGGGCAGTTGCGCCCGTTGCGTCCATATCAGCCTGACTGACGGCAACTGGCTGGCTATTTTCTGCCGTTTATTTTCATCAAGGTTTTCCGCCTTGTTCAGCAGCAACAGCCCAGCGCTGGCCAACGCTTCCTGCTGCGCTACCGGCAATGCTTTCCCGGCCTGAAGCGATTGAGCGTCGAGAACAAGAACACACGGCTGCACCGCCAGGACACCCAACCACGGCGCCTCATTCAATTGCTTGAGCAACTGCGCCGGATGCCCCAGCCCGGAAGGTTCGATGAACAACCGGTCCGGCTTCGCCTTGCGCAACAAACGCCCGAGGCCAATCTGAAACGGCGCGCCATTGACACAGCACAAGCAGCCTCCGGCCACTTCGCCCAGTGCGATACCATCGGCATCACTCGTCAGCAGCGCGGCATCGAGGCCGATCTGGCCGAACTCATTGATCAGCACCGCCCAGCGCTCGCCGGCTGGCCGCTGCGCCATGAGCTGGCGAATCAGGCTGGTCTTGCCGGCGCCCAAAGGGCCAGCAATGACATGGGTAGGAATGTTCTGCAACATGGCCGGGAGCTTTCTTGGGAGATTCAAAAGATGCGTTGGATGGGATGGTCGTTGCTGTTGACGCTGCTGTCGAGCGAAGCGTGGGCTCAGGCCTGCGTAGTGCACAGTCAGGGCGAGCGGCTCGACGTCAAAGTCTGTCAGCAGAACCGCAATATTCCGGAAAAACTGTTCAACGACGGTTTCTGCCAGCCAGCGCTGGCCGGGCAGAAAGTCGAGGTGCAATACGTCGATCAATGCCCGAGCGGCGCGTTTGGCGTGTGCGGCAACGCGCAAGTCGCCAATATGCCTTATCGCCAGGACATCCACTATTACGGCGTCGCCACCGATGCCGCGTATTTGAAGCCGTACTGCGAAGGCCAGAGCCAGGGGTCGTGGCTCAAGCCTTGAGGCGTCAGCCGAGCCAGTCGAGGGTCAGTATCAGACGACGCTCGCCTGCGGCCGGTTGCGGCGAGCGGTGAATCAGACCGAACCCTTCATTGCCGTGCCATTTCTCGCCTTTCAGTAAGGCGACTTCGCCGCTCTTGAGTTGCTGTATTTGCGCTTGGGGTTCGGCGTTGGCCTGCCCCAGTTGCTGGCGATCCATCGCGCCTTCCTTGAGCCATTGGCTGCCGACGCCGGCGTACGTGGTGATCAGCCGCACCGGCACATGATCGACGTGGAAGCGCGGGCACATGGCTTTATCCAGCACCCGCAGGCGCAAGCCGATTCGCCGCGCACCGAGCAAGCAGGCGAAGGCGCTGACTAACCATTTCAGGTCGGCGATGAAGCCCTCATACCCTTCCAGATCGCGGAATCCTGAAGCCAGCCCGGTGAGATCAGGCTCCGCGTCCTCGCTCGGCAACTCCAGGCACAACGACTCCGCCAGCGGTTCGTTGAGCGACAGGAGTAACTGGGCGAAATCGCTGATGTGCAACGGCAGTTGGCGTTGCCAGACGGCAAGATTGGTGTCGTCTTCGAGAATTCGCGTCAACGCCTTCGGTGTCGGGCCTTGATGCTGATGGCGCGTACGGTTCTGCAGCAGTTTAAGCGCGAGCATCAGGCGGCCTCTTCGTGCCAAGGACCGAACGGATCTGGGAGCAATCGCCATCCCTCCACGCCAAGGGCCATTTCTTCATCGGTGAGCAGGCAGGCATCGAGTTCGGCAGAAAGCTGCAGGAAATCGATGTTCTGACCAATGAACACCAACTCCTGGCGACAGTCACCAACGCTTGGCGTCCAGTTTTCCATGATGGCTGCGGTGCTTTCCTGATCTTGTGGCCACTGATCCTTCGGCACGAAGCGCCACCAGCGCCCGGCAAAACCGTGGCGCATCAATCCACCGGCCTGCGACCAGCTACCGGCGTCGGTGGGTTTGCTTGCGAGCCAGAAGAAGCCTTTGGAGCGCAGCAGTTTGCCGTTCAACCACGGACGGTCAATGAAGCTGAAGAAGCGTTGCGGGTGAAACGGGCGGCGTGCGCGGTAGGCAGTTGAAGCGATGCCGTACTCGTCTGTTTCCGGCACATGCTCGCCGCGCAACTCTTGCAGCCAACCCGGCGCTTGCGCGGCTCTCTCGAAGTCAAAACGATTGGTATTGAGGATCTTTTCCAGCGGCACCTCGCCCATCACCATCGGGATAATTTCGGCCTGAGCGTTGAGGCGCTTGAGGATAGCCATCAGTTCCTCGCGCTGGCTTTGGCTGATCAGGTCGATCTTGCTGATCAACAGCACGTCGGCGAATTCGATTTGCTCAATCAACAGGTCGGTGATCGAGCGTTCGTCTTCTTCGCCGAGAATTTCGCCACGGGAGGCGAGACTCTCTGCCGCATGGTAGTCCGGCAGGAAATTCAAGCCGTCGACTACAGTGACCATGGTGTCGAGACGCGCGATGTCGGAGAGACTCTGGCCGTGTTCGTCGCGGAAGGTAAAGGTTTCGGCCACGGGCAGTGGTTCGGAGATTCCAGTGGATTCGATCAATAAATAATCGAAGCGGCCCTCACGGGCGAGTTTGCTGACTTCGTCTAGCAGGTCTTCGCGTAACGTACAGCAGATACAGCCGTTACTCATTTCGACAATTTTCTCTTCAGCGCGGTTAAGGCTGACATCGCGCTGAACTTCGCTGCCATCGATATTGATCTCGCTCATATCATTGACGATGACGGCTACACGCAACCCCTTGCGATTACGTAGTACGTAATTCAAAAGTGTACTTTTTCCGGCGCCAAGAAATCCTGAAAGTACGGTAACGGGCAATTTGGCTGACATTGGATAATCCTCTTAAAATGGCAACCGATTAGCGCTTTGCTTGCGCTTGGCGTGTCTGTGCTTCATGCGAAGGATTTCGCTAAAAGCAAACGCTTGAAATCGGCCCGCTCAGGCTTGGTTATCTTTTATGTTATAGTATAACAACATGAATAAACCAGCCCTCCTCTTGTCCTGAGCAATAAACCGCAGGAAGCTGAGCCGATACCACTCCGGGGTTCGTAATGAAAACTGCGCTGAAATGCTCGTTGTTGAGCCTTGGATTGTTGATGATCGGCAATGCACCGGCGCAGGTGCCGGCGCTTGCGACCTGCACACGCAGCGCAAATCTGTTGGCCTGCGTCGATGCCGACGGTAACGCCTATAGCGTCAACACCGTCGGCAACACGCTTTATCTGCGTGGGTTTGAAAAGGCTGGCCAGCGTTATTGGGCGCAAACCAATAGCCGTTTCGGCCAACTGACGTTCTTCACCGGCATCGCCTCTGACGGCGAAGCCTGGGTGGGCTACACCCGACGTGTCGGCTGGACGACGATCAATCGGTTCTCCAGCTCGGGCGGTAGCAGCACGAAGTTCACTTGCAGCCGGATTACCGGCTGTTAAACCTGAGCCTCTTGCTGCGCCTGCTGCCAAGCCAGGTAACTGTCGACGGGGGGATTCTTTTCAAAGTAACGCTGCAATCCTTTAAACAAACCGTCTGCCACGGCTTGCTGATGCCGAGCGGTGACCAATCGCTGGCTGTCCCGCGCATTGGAAATAAAGCCGGTTTCCACCAGAATTGAAGGCACATCTGGCGATTTCAGCACTGCGAATCCGGCTTGTTCCACGCGTTTCTGGTGCAGCGTGGTAATGTCGGCCAGACTGCCCAGCACCGTGCTGCCGAGCTGCAAACTCGCGGCAATCGTCGCGTTCATCGACATGTCGAGAATTACCCCGGCGAGCATCGGATCCTTATCTTTCAAATTGAGCAGGCTTGTCGCACCGAGCAGGTCTGCGCCGTTCTCTCGCTGCGCCATGAAGCGAGCAGTCGCCGACGTTGCGCCACCCTCAGAAAGGCAATAAACAGATGCGCCAGAGGCAGTAAGACGCGGCGCCGCATCAGCATGTACCGAGATAAAAATGTCAGCCTTGTGCTGCCTGGCAATCTCCACACGCTTGCGCAACGGAACAAAAAAGTCGTCATTGCGTACCAGTTTTACGTCAAAGCCTTTCTCTTTTTTCAGGCGTTTAGCGAGTAACTGCGCAATGGAAAGCACTACATCTTTTTCCCGTTCGCCCTTGACGCCGACCGCGCCGGGATCCTTGCCGCCGTGTCCAGGATCGACGACTACGATGATGTCGCGCTTCGGATGAGCGCCAATCTGCGGTGTTTCACGTGGAACCTTTGGGCTTGTTGGCATCGGTTTTGTGCTGACCAAATCCAATACCAAGCGATGACTTTGCCCATCCTGCGGCGCCAAAAGGAAACTGTTCAGCAGCACGGGATTGCTTAGATCGAGAACAATCCGCGTATCACCCAGACCAAAAGGCCCGGATCGAATCGACCGTATAACCGAGCCATCCAGCGCCAACCGACTGAAATCGCCGCTCAAGCTAGCCCCACTCACATCAATGATCAGCCGTTCAGGCGCATTGAGTGTGAAGGTCTTGTAGCGCACTGGCCCGCTCAAATCGAACACCAACCGCACTTTGTCCTCAGATCGCCAAAGTCGTGCCTGGCGAATTTGTGTAGCAGACACACTGAATGGATAAGCAAAAGCGGCGCTGGCCAAAATCAGATTAAGCACCTCACGTCTGTGCATATGAAAACCTGTTCATGAAAAAGACATCGTGATAAGTATTGTTATAATGTAACATCGAATTGAATCACCATGATGGTCCCGAACATGAATTCGCTTTCACTCCCGGATATCGCCGCGCAAGTTACTCGCCAAGCATTGCCACTTGAATGGGTGGGCATGCAGGGCATCGCGTTACCGATCTTGTTGGAAGGCCAACACCTGAATGCCAAGGCTGACGCTGGAGTGAGTCTTGATGATGGCGAGGCACGCGGCATTCATATGTCGCGACTGTATTTGGCTCTGGAAGCGCTCGAACAGGAGCGCCTGACACCCGCTCTTCTGCAGCAGGTGCTCAAGCGTTTTCTGGAGAGCCACGAAGGTTTATCCAGCCGTGCTTACTTGAATATTCACACCGATCTGCTGATGAAAAGGCCTGCGTTGATCAGTCCATTGGCTGGCTGGAAATCCTATCCAGCGAGTATTTCGGCAAGCCTGAAAGACAACATGTTCCACGTGGAACTCAAAATTGAATTGCCCTACTCTTCGACTTGCCCTTGCTCAGCGGCTTTGGCGCGGCAGTTGATCCAGCAACAATTTATCGACGACTTCGCCAACAAAGGCCTTCAGCACGCCGACGTTCTGGCCTGGCTAGGCTCGACCCACGGCATCGTCGCCACGCCTCACAGCCAACGCAGCACCGCGCAACTGCATCTACATCTCGACGAATTCATCGATGAGCTGCCGTTGAGCGTGATCATCAATGACGCCGAGGCGGCCCTTGGCACCGCCGTACAAACCGCCGTAAAACGCGCTGACGAACAAGCCTTCGCCCTCGCCAATGGCCAGAACCTGATGTTCTGCGAAGACGCGGCACGCCGTCTGAATCTGGCCCTGCGTCGGACTCCAGGCGTCAGTGCATTTCATTTGCGAGTGATCCACGCCGAAAGTCTGCACGCCCACGATGCCGTCGCCGAAAGCCACTGGCAGCGTGAACAAGCATGATCCGCTGCCAATCCCTGAGTTGGGGGGCACCCGGCCAACCACTGACTGCGCCCCTGAGCCTCGAGCTCGACAGCGGCAGCCTGACGGCGATCATCGGCGCCAACGGCTGTGGCAAAAGCAGCCTGCTGAAGGTGATCGCCGGGCTGCAAAAACCATTGGCAGGCAATGTCGGCCTGAGTGTTCCACGTCAAAGCGGATTGTCCTTCCTGCCCCAGCAACAGCATCTGGATCGCCAATTCCCCATCAGCCTCGAAGAACTGGTCGCCGCTGGTTTCTGGGGGCGAAGACTATCGACCCAACTACGAAACCAGCGCCTGAAAGATGCACTGGCAAACTGGCACCTCAGCGGACTCGAACAGCGTCCACTCATGGCCCTGTCCGGCGGTGAACTGCAACGCGCCCTGCTCGCTCGTCTGAGTCTGACTGACGCTGCGGTGCTGCTGCTCGATGAACCCCACGCCGCACTCGATGAACTCGGCCAACAATTGCTCTGGCAGCACATCCATACCTGGCATGGCGAAGGTCGAACACTGGTCGTCGTGTGCCACGACCTCGTCGCCGTGCGCCAACACATACCGCAAACCTTGCTGATCAAAAACCGCCAGTGCGTGTTCGGCGCGAGCGTCGAGCTGATCCAGCAAACACCTCGCACGCAGGTGGCCTGATGCTCGCCGTCGCCCACTTCTGGCAGCCGTTCAACGAGTTCGTGTTCATGCGCCGGGCCCTGCTCGGCGGCCTGGTACTCGCTTGCAGTACCGCACCGCTCGGCGTGTTCTTGATCCTGCGACGGATGAGCCTGATCGGTGATGCAGTGGCCCATGGCATCCTTCCCGGCGCTGCATTGGGTTTCTGGTTCGCCGGACTCAGCCTGCCGGCATTGACGCTCGGCGGTCTCGGGGCCGGACTGAGTATGGCCGGCCTCGCCGCCTGGATCACCCGTCGCACAGGTCTGCGTGAAGACGCCAGCCTCGCCGCGATTTATCCCATTTCCCTCGCCAGCGGCGTGCTGATTCTCGGCATCGCCGGCAAACGCCTCGACCTGCTTCACTTGCTGTTTGGCTCGGCATTGGCCGTCGACGGCCCGACCCTCACCGGCATGTTATGGGTCTCGGGATTCAGCCTGATCGCCATGGCGCTGATCTACAAACCACTGTTGCTCGACACCCTCGACCCGTTGTTCTTGAGAACCGTGAGCCGCCTCGGCCCACTCGCCCACGGCGTCTTTCTGACGCTGGTCGTACTCAATCTGGTGATCGGCTTTCAGGCCATCGGCGCCCTGATGGTCGTCGGGCTGATGATGCTCCCCGCCGCCGCCTCACGATTCTGGAGCCGTCGTCTGCCGATCCTGATTGCCATCGCAGCCGTCATTGGATGTCTCTCAGTGTGGTTCGGCTTGCTGTTGTCGTTCTACTACTCGCTACCCAGCGGCCCGGCCATCGTGCTGGTCGCCGGCCTCGGCTATCTGCTGTCCGTGGTGTTCGGGCCGGTTCACGGTCTGTTGCGCCGCCCGCCTTTGCTCACATCCCAATGAGGTGCTTCCCGATGCGCGCTCTACTCGTGTTGTTCAGCCTGATGCTGTCGATGTCATTGTCGGCGGCGGAAAAATTACCGGTGGTCACCAGCTTCAGCATCCTCGCCGACATGGTCCATCAGGTCGGCGGCGAGCATGTGCAGATCACCAACATGGTCGGCCCCGACGCTGACGCACACACCTACGAGCCGACACCGGACGATGCCAAGGCATTGCTCAGCGCCAGACTGATCATCAAGAACGGTCTCGGTTTCGAGCCTTGGCTGGACCGACTGGTGACCAGCACCGAGACCAAAGCCACAGTGGTCAGTGCCAGTCATGGCGTGATTCCGCGATCACTGGATGAGGACGGCGAAACCGTTCCCGACCCGCACGCCTGGCACAATCTGGCGAACGCCGAGTTGTATGTCGCCAATATCACCAAGGCACTGATCGCTGCGGATCCCGCGAATAAAGCGGACTACGAACGCAACAGCAAAACCTACCTGAAGCAGATCTACGCCCTGCTCGCCGAGGCCAAAGCCAAACTCGGTGCACTACCTCCGGGTAACCGCAAAATCGTCACCAGCCACGATGCTTTCGGTTATCTCGGCCAAGCGTACGGCATCGACTTCATGGCGCCGCAAGGCTTGTCCACTGAACGCGAACCCTCGGCTGCCGAAGTCGCTGCACTGATTACGCAGATTCGCCAAGCTCACGTCAAAGCAGTGTTCATGGAAAACATCAAAGACGCGCGCCTGCTCAAACAGATTGCCGACGAAAGTGGCGCGCACATTGGCGGCACTTTGTACTCCGACGCCCTCGCTGCCAGCGGCCCCGCCAGCACCTTCACCGGTCTGTTCGAATACAACCTCAACACCCTTTACAACGCGCTGAGCCAACCATGATCCGCAAGAACCCATCAGGTGATTTACCGCAAATTTCCGAGTCAGCCTACGTCGACAAGACCGCAATCATCTGCGGCAAAGTGGTGATCGGCGAGAACGTGTTCGTCGGCCCGTACGCGGTGATCCGCGCCGACGAAGTGGACGCCTCGGGCGAGATGGAACCGATCACCATCGGCGCCAATTCGAACATCCAGGACGGCGTGGTCATCCACTCCAAATCCGGTGCTGCAGTGACTATTGGCGAATTCAGCTCCATCGCCCACCGCTCGATCGTGCATGGCCCCTGCGTCGTCGGCGACCGCGTGTTCATCGGTTTCAACAGCGTGCTGTTCAACTGCGTTGTCGGCAATGGTTGTGTCGTGCGGCACAACTCGGTGGTCGATGGTCGGGATTTGCCGGCCGCATTCTACGTGCCCTCCACCACCCGCATCGGACCGAACACCGACCTCTCATTGTTCCCACCGGTGAGCGTCAGCGCTTCGGAGTTTTCCGAAGACGTGGCACGTACCAATGTCGATCTGGTGCGCGGCTACAAAGCCTTGCAGAACGAGTTCTGAATCATGAGCAGCGTGCTGATTCGCAACGCAAGACTGGTCAATGAAGGGCGCGAGTTCGACGGCGATCTGTTGGTCAGCAACGGACGCATCGTCAAGATTGCGCGAAGCATTGAAGGCGAAAACGCCACGCTAGAAATCGACGCGAACGGCCAATGGGTGCTGCCGGGGATGATCGATGACCAAGTGCATTTCCGTGAACCGGGCGCGCCGGCCAAGGGCAGCATCCACACCGAGTCACGCGCAGCGGTGGCCGGTGGCATCACCAGCTTCATGGACATGCCCAACACAAATCCGGCCACCCTCACCCTCGAAGCCCTGGCGGATAAAAAGCGCCGGGCGGCGATCAACTCGGTGGCTAACTACGGCTTTCACTTTGGCGTGAGCCGGGACAATCTAGATACGGTTGCCGCGCTCAATCCGTGTGAAGTGGCCGGCGTGAAAGTGTTCATGGGCGCCTCGACCGGCAACATGCTGGTCGATGATCCGCAAATCCTTGAGCGACTGTTCGCCGAGGTGCCGACCATTCTGTTGGCGCACTGTGAACACACGCCGAGCATCGACGCGAATGCGGCCAATCTGCGTGAGCTGTTCGGCGAACGAATCCCGCCCGCTGCTCACCCGCTCATCCGCAATGCCGAGGCGTGTTATCGCTCCTCTTCACTGGCGGTCGAGTTAGCCAAACGTCACGGCACGCGGCTCCATGTCTTGCACCTGACTACGGCGCGTGAACTGACGTTGTTCGAGGACAAAGCGCTGACGCAAAAACGCATCAGCGCTGAAGTCTGTCTGCATCATTTGCTATTTGATGATCGCGACTATGCTGCCCTCGGCAACCTGATCAAATGCAATCCGGCGATCAAGACCCAAGCGGATCGCGATGCGTTGCGCGCGGCCCTGAGCAGCAATCTGCTGGACGTGATTGGCAGTGACCATGCACCGCATACCTGGGAAGAAAAGCAGCGAGCTTATGCGCAGGCACCTTCTGGATTACCGCTGGTACAGCACGCGTTGCCGGCACTGATGGAGTTGGTTGCGGACGATGTACTGCCAATCACCACGTTGGTAGCAAAGACCAGCCACAGAGTCGCGGATCTGTTTGCGATTCCCGATCGTGGGTATTTACGTGAAGGCTACTGGGCGGATCTGATATTGGTTGAGCCGCACACCTTGGAGGTGAATCGGCAACCCATTCTGTCGCAGTGTGGATGGACGCCGTTTGCCGGACGCAGCTTTCGGCATCGGGTGAGTACGACGATTGTCTCGGGGCAGATTGCCTGGCGGGAGGGTCGGGTGAATGAGGGATGTCGCGGGTTGGCGCTACGATTTATGCGCTGATTGAAAAAACCCAGTAGGAGCTGACGAGTGAAACGAGGCTGCGATCTTTTGATCTTGTTTTTTACAATCAAGATCAAAAGATCGCAGCGTGCCGCAGCTCCTGCAGGAGATACATTTAGGCGCGGGGTTTCACAGCGCCGCAATCCTGACCCAACCAAACCGCGCGAGTTTCCAGACTGCCCTTCTGGTTGATCCCGATCGCATTGAACGTGCCGTTGGCCACGGTGGTGAACTCACGATCACTGAGGAACGTCGCCACCCCGGTGCCCTGCGCTTTCGGGCAGCTGAAGCGGAATTTCCACTGGTTGCCAGTGCGCTCGGTGATCTGTTGTTTGCAGCCCGATTGCGGGTCGGCCAACGGAATGTCGTTGGTCGCCACTTGCTCCGGCGTCAGACAGGCGCGAATACCCTTGCCGCCGATATTGATGCCGTTTTTTTCCAGTGCCGCACGCTGTTGCGGGGTCATCTGCCCTTGCAGTTGGCCGAGGATCGATTGCACATCCATCGGCTGGTCATCGACCTTGACGTTGCTCGATGTCATTTCCCACAGCCCCGGCTGCAGCATCTGCGCTTGCGCAACCACCGGCAATGCCAAACCCAGGCCCAGCGCCAAACCCAGCAGACGAACGTTCATCGAAAAACTCCTGATCAGTAGTGGCCGTTAGACGTCGGCCGATTGCTTCGGTTCATGCACCAATTAAATAGCGACATTCGCGACAGAACATGGTCTGTTAAGCATTGAATCTTCCGGAGCAAGGCTGCCCCATGGATTATTTTGGACCGCACATTTTCGGTTATCTGATCGCCCTGATACACACTCTCGGCTTGATCGCCGCCGTTCACGCGGTGCTCACCGTGCGCACGGCTCAAGGCTCGATCGCCTGGGCATTGTCGCTGATCTTCATTCCCTATCTCACGCTTATTCCGTACCTGGTGTTTGGCCGCAGTACCTTTGATGGCTACATCAACGCGCGACGTCAGGCCAACGAACAGATGCGTCAGGCCATCTCCGAACTGAACTGGCGCCCGTGGGTGGAGGAAGCGCTGACCGCGCGCGCCTCGAATGCCTACGCCTCGTTACGCGCAATGCCAAAATTGGGGCGCATGCCGTGTCTGGCGAACAACGAAGTGCAATTGTTGATCAACGGTGCAGCCACCTTTGAGGCGATCTTCCAGGCTATTGATCAGGCGAAGGAAGCGGTGCTGATCCAGTTTTTCATCATCCACGATGATCGCCTCGGTCAGCGCCTGCGTGATCTGCTGCTGAAGAAAGCCGCCGAAGGCGTGGCGATTCATCTGCTCTACGACCGTATTGGTAGCCATGCCCTGCCCCACAGTTATGTGCAGGCGTTACGTGATGGCGGCGTTGAGGTCAAAGCCTTCGCCACGCGCAGCGGCTGGCTCAATCGCTTTCAGGTCAACTTTCGTAACCATCGCAAGATCGTCGTGGTCGACGGCGTGGTGGGATTTGTTGGCGGGCATAACGTCGGCGATGAATACATGGGCGAAAAACCACCGCTGGCGCCGTGGCGCGATACCCATGTGAAAGTACGCGGCCCGGTGGTCGCGTGCATGCAGGAATCCTTTGCCGAGGACTGGTTCTGGGCCGCGCGAACATTGCCTCCGCTGATACTGCCGGACGAATATCCGGACGACGGCGTGCTCTGCCAACTGCTCGCCAGCGGCCCGGCCGATGCTTACGAAACCTGCTCGCTGTTCTTTGTCGAAGCCATCCATGCGGCCACCGAACGCGTGTGGATCACCAGCCCTTACTTCATTCCCGACGAGGCTGTATTTGCCGCATTAAGGTTGGCGGTCTTACGCGGTGTCGATGTGCGACTACTGCTGCCATCGCGTCCCGATCATCGCATCGTTTACGCCGCTTCCAGTCTCTACGCGTTTGAAGCTGTGCGTGCCGGCGTGCGAGTGTTCCGCTATGAGCCCGGTTTCCTGCATCAGAAAGTGGTGTTGATCGACAGTGAGATCAGCGCCATCGGCAGCGCCAATCTGGACAACCGTTCGTTCCGATTGAATTTCGAAGTGATGCTGCTGACCGTCGACAGCGACTTCGCCGCCAGCGTGGAAAACATGCTTATCGCCGATTTCGAGCAAGCCTACGAAATTGCCAAAGAAGAAAGCCGGGAAATCCACCGCCTGCAACAAGTCGGCATGCGGATCGCCCGGCTGATTTCACCGATTCTCTAAAAACCCTCACCCTGACCCTCTCCCAAAGGGAGAGGGGAATATTCAGTGTTAAGGGTTATAGATATCGTCGCGCGTCCATGGCAGTTCATGACTGCCATCCGGATGCGCTTTCACCGCAAGGATCTGGTGCAGATTGATCCAGCCGCGCGCAAACGCATAAGCGCAGCCGGCCAGGTACAGACGCCAGATGCGCAACGCCTGATCCGGCACCAGTTTGCCTGCGGTTTCAAGGTTATCCTCCAGTCGCTCGCTCCAGTGATCCAGCGTGCGCGCGTAATGCAGGCGCAGGCTTTCGACGTCGACAATCTCCAACCCCGCTTCGCTGATCTCGGCCGAGATCATCGCCAGGTGCGGCAACTCACCGTTGGGGAATACGTATTTCTCGATGAATTCCCCGGCACCGCGTCCCACCGGACGACCATCGGTGTGTTTGGCGGTGATGCCATGGTTCATTACCAGACCGCCCTCCTTCACCGCGCCGAACAGGGTTTTGCAGTACTCGGCGAGATTGGCGTGGCCAACGTGCTCGAACATCCCGACGCTGACTACCTTGTCGAAACGCCCGTCCTGAGGCAGATCGCGATAGTCGAGCAACTGCAGTTCGATCTGGTCTTCCAGGCCTTCGGCCTTGACCCGTTCGCGTGCCAGTTCCAGCTGTTCCTTGCTCAGGGTAATACCGAAGACTTTCGCGCCGAATTCGCGCGCGGCAAAGCGTGCCAGACCACCCCAACCGCAGCCGACATCCAGCAAGTATTCCCCCGGCTGCAAACGCAGCTTGAGGCATAGATGACGGAATTTGGCTTGTTGCGCCTGCTCAAGGGTTTCGCTGCCCGTTTCGAAATACGCGCAGGAATACGCCATGTCGCTATCCAGCCAGAGCTGGTAGAACGCATTGGACAGGTCGTAGTGATAGGAAATGGCTTTGGCGTCAGTTTCCTTGTCGTGCACCGAACGCACCGGCTGACTGTCGTCATCTTCGCCGAGCAAAGCGTTGCTTAATTCGTCGCAGACCCGGATAACCTCGCTGATCGAGCCCTCCAGCTCAAGTTTGCCTTCAACGAATGCCGCTCCGAGCGCATCCAGGCTTGGATGGGTGAACTGGGTGACCATCTGCGGGTCCTTGACCACGATGGTGACGCTGGGCGCCGGCCCCAGATTGAACTCATGGCCATCCCAGAGTCGCAGGCGAAGCGGAAGCTGCAGATTCTGTAAGGCCGGTGGAAGTTGCGCGAGCATGGAAAATCCCCCTTGTTTCAGACGTCAGATCTGAGGGTAGACCATCCCGGAAAAATAGCAGGCTATCGATTTGATTAGCCTGATCTATCGCTGCAGACGCACCAGCAAACCTTCCTGAATCCACTGTTTCAACCAGGTCACGGCTTGAAGTGGCGCGCCCTCACCATAAGTGACTGCTAACTCGGCGCACAGTTCGGCGAAACTCCATCCTTGGTTGAGCAAACCATCGAGGGCCGTCGCCTGCGCCGAATCGAGGCTGCGGTAACTGCAGATCAGCTGGTTGCGCCAAATCAGACAGGCCTGTGGAATATCCAACGCCATGCTTTCAGGGAAGTCTGCTTTTTCCTTCACCGAGCGCCACAGTGCAAGGCTGTTGAAGCGGCACCCCAGCCACTGCAAGGATGGCACCGCTTTGACGCGCAATTCGGGCCACTCCTCCGGGGCCAGGGCCGCGACGGCGTCAATCGTCAGCGGCTCATCGGCGGGTGCATCAAAGGCCAGTGTGAAAGCCCATTCGAGCGCGATCAGCTCGGCCAGCGGCGCACTCTGCTCCGGCACCAGATGCTCGCGGACGAAACCTTCAAAGCCTTTGCCCAACCAGCGCAGGCTGTAATGCGCTGATGGATACCGACGGATGTACGCCATGGCGAGGTCATCGAACTCTTCATCACCCAGCCAGTGCAGGATCGTCGGAAAGTCATTGCGCAAGACTTCCAGCAACCGCGCTTTGTAAGCGTTGTGATAGATCGCCAGTCCCGTGCCGACATCCAGTGTCGGGCCACCGATCAGGCTCTTGCCCAAGGACAGATTTGCACTGCGGTCTTCATCGAGAAGAAACGTCTCGAACGCCAGTTGCCACTCCTTCAGGCGCATTGCTGCCTCCCGGCCAGAACCTTGTTCCCCAGCTCACGGGCCTTTTGCAGTTCATCGAGCAATTCATCGAAAGGCGGAAAATGATCGTCACGCTCCAGCAACGTGGCCACAGGGCCGAAGTGTTCCAGTGAGCGTTGATAGAGCGCCCAGACCGGATCGCTCACCGGATGGTCGTGAGTGTCGATCACGTAATCGCCGTAGTCACTGTGCCCCGCCAGATGCAGTTGGCGGACTTTGTCGATGGGCAGGCTGCTGATGAAGGCCCACGGATCGAAGCCATGATTACGTGAACTGACGTAAACATTGTTCACGTCCAGCAGCAATTCGCAGCCGCTTTCGCGGCTCAGCGCTGCGAGAAACTCCCACTCGGTGAAATCATCCGAGGCAACACGGACATAACTGGAAACGTTCTCCAGCACCAACGGACGCTGCAGAATGTCCTGAACCTGCATCAAGCGAGCGGCGATGTAATCCAAGCTTTCTTCGGTGTAAGGCAGCGGCAGCAGATCATGTAACTGATGGGCATTGCCACGGCTCCAGCACAAATGATCGGAGATCCATGCCGGTCTGACCCGTTCGGCCAATTGCTTGAGTTGGTTGAGATAGTCCGGATCGAGGGCATGCGGCCCGCCGATGGACAGAGAAACACCGTGCATCACCAGCGGATAGCGCTCGGCGATAGCGTCGAGGTAATACAGGGCCTTACCGCCCTGCACCATGAAATTTTCCGAAACCACTTCAAACCATTCGACATCCGGCGACTGCTCAAGGATCTGCTGGTAGTAAGTGCTACGTAAACCCAAGCCGTAGCCCAGGAAGGGAAGGGAAACAGACATGGGGCGAACTCCTGATAAAAAGTGGCCGCAGTGGCGCCAACCACTGCGGCAACACTTGCCGGTCAGTTATTCGCCGACCTTGCCACCGGCTTTTTCACACGCCGCCTGAGTCATTGCCTTGAAGCCCTGGCCTTTACAGGCACCCATGCCTTTGCAGGCGTGGTCTTTGGTTTTGCAGTCGTTCTGGCCTTTGCAGCCGTTCACGCCGTAGCAGTGAACGTTGGCATCGGCGGCCATCGCGTTGGAGGCAACACCGGCGAACATTGTGGCGGCGGCCAAAGCGAGAGCGGCACCAGCAGCAGCGGTCTTGATGGTCATTTTTCTTATCCTCGGTAATCGTCAGGGGTGTCGGCTGGAAGGTTGTTCAGTCCCGACATAGCACTAGAGAGAGCGCCCCCGACGGCGTTACAGAGGATCGAAAAATAATTTCAAAGGTCTTTCTGGAGCTTGAGCAACGGCTCCTGAAAGCGCAGCAAATGCCCGGCATTACCGAGGACCAGCAGCGTGCTGAGGTTGTGCAGCAGCGCGGCAATCATCGCCCCGGCGGCACCCAGCCAGCCGAATGCAGCGAACACGACGATGGCCAGCGTCCAACCCAGACCGATGATCACGTTGACCTGCAACGTCCGGCGGCACTGGCGGCTGAGGCGCACGCAGGTGCCGAGTCGGCGCAGGTCGCTGCCGATCAAGACAATATCCGCCGAGGCCAGCGCGATGTCGGCGCCACCCGCGCCCATTGCCACACCGACCACGCCTGCCTTGAGCGCGAGGGAGTCATTAATGCCGTCACCGACCACCATCGGCCGGAAACCATTGTCGATTTCCTTGAGCACGCGATTGAGTTTGTCCTCGGGCAAGGCCTGGGCTTGGACCTCATGCAAACCGACCTCCTTGGCGAGCGACTGGGCCACGCTTTGACGATCGCCGGTCAGCAGCAATTGCCGTCCGAGCCCCAATTCACGCAATTCGTCGAGGGCGAAACGGGCCTCCGGTTTAACCGTGTCGGCGAGCAACAGCCAAGCGAGGAATTCCCCGTTCAATGCCAGCCCGGCGATGGGGCCATCGTGATCGGGGACCGTTGTCGTGGTGATGCCCAGTTGCGCGAACAATTCTGGCCGACCGAGCGCCGCTTCGCCCTGCCCGGTCATGGCGACCACACCAAGGCCCTGACGCTCGTGAATATCACTCAACGTTAGACATTGATCCTGACTGACCAACCCTGCAAGCGCACGACTGACCGGGTGACTGCTCGCCGCGCCGAGGCTGGCGGCAAGCGCCAGGACCACAGACGACTCTGCTTGCGGACTGTTGATCGACTGCAAGCGTAATGTGCCGTAAGTCAGTGTCCCGGTTTTATCGACGACCAGCGATGTCAGGTCAGCCAGTTCTTCGAGGAACGCCGAACTGCGAATCAAAATCCCGTGACGCGCTGCCACCGCGACACCGGCAATCGCCGTCGCCGGAGCGGACAACACCAACGCGCACGGACACGCTGCCACCAACACCGCAAGCATCGCTTGCGCATCGTTGGTGACGAACCAGGTCACCGCTGCCAGCAACAACACCAGCACCATGTAGCTGCCGGCGTAACGTTCGAGCAAACGGGTGATCGGTGGCTTCGAGCGCTCGGCGTTCTGCATCAGCGCGATGACCTTGCCGAGGGTCGACTCGTCGCCAGTGCGGGTCACTTCAATGCGCAGCAGGCCATCGAGATTGATCGCGCCGCCGAACACCGTCATGCCGACAGCCGCCTCGACGGGCACTGATTCGCCGGTAATCGAAGCCGTATCCAGACTGGCCTGGCCGGACAAAACCCGACCGTCCGCCGGCACCCGATCACCGGCGCGCACCTCAACGGTGTCGCCGGATTTCAGCGTGCCGTTGTCCACTTCGATGATCGAACCATCCGCCAGAAGCTTGCGTGCGTGACTGCGCGTCAGTTGGCCAAGCGCATGAATCGCTTCCTGCGAACCGATCACGCTGCGCTCCTCCAGCACATGGCCGAAGATCATGATGATCGGCAGCAGCGCCGCTGTCAGCAGATCGCCGGTGGCCCATGCACCGAGCATGGCCAGGGCAATCAGTTGATCGGTGATGCCGTGCAAGCTTGGATAGCGCAGGCTGTACCACGCCGAACGCATCACCGGGACGGCGACTAATAAAGAAGCAAAACCAAGCAACAACTGACTGACGCCGGTTTGCTCCGGCACCAGCCAACGCCAGATCAAACCCAGCCCCAGAAGACCCAACGCCAGCATCGCCAATGTCAGTTGGCGTGCGGCGCGGCGTTGTTCGGCCGAGGACAACAGGCTCGGTGCAGCGGTCGTCGCAGTCATTTACTGGCTCCCTGAATGATCAGACGGGAATCGTCTTTCGGGTCGACCGTGGTGACCGATCCGGCCTGACCGAGAATCTTCGGCATGCGCTCGCGGTACAGGCGCAGAAGCATTTGCGGGTCGGTGCTGCTGGCCAGACTCGACACCGTGGCAGTGTCAGCCGTGGCTTTGGCCAAGCGTTCACCGGCCTGCGCGTGAGCCACTTGTAGCGCCCGATCGGCTTGTTCGTTGGAGGTCTGGGTGAGCTTTTCGGCATCGGTACGTGCGTTGGCCACAGCTTTGTCGGCTTGCTGACTGGCCGTCAGCACCGCGTTGAATGCACTGACAGCCGGATCCGGCAGACTCGACTGCACATCGACCCGCGCCACTTCGATCCCGATACCCTGCCCGCTCGCCTTCAACTCAGCCAGACGCTTGTTGATGCCTTGGACCAAATCACCGCGCAATCGCTCACGTCGTTCGGCAGCCTGATTGTCAGCGCCGATCAATTCCGGACGCGCGACCAGAATGGTGTCCAGATCCCTGGCGGCAGTCAGTGCCACGGCACTGCGAGTGACCAATCGATCCAGCGCCGGCAACACATGATCGGCCTGCAAGACAAAGTCGTAAGGGTCGGTGACTTTGTAGAACACCCGCACATCCAGCTGCACCACGCCGGCGTCACCGGTCAATAAATAACCAGAGCCGGCCAGAGCATCGCTGAGTGGTGTAGCGAAGGAAGCGACTCGATCAGCCTTGAGTGCCTCATCGCTGCGCAACAGGTTTTCCACCCGACGCTCGATCACCCGATCCGCGGCCGGCAACAAAACCACCTGTTCGAACGGCTGCGGCCAAGCCAACAACAGCCCCGCGTTCTGCACGCGATCCAGTGCACCAAAGTGCAAAACCACCGCACGATTCTGCGGATCGATCTGTCGCACATTGGAAAACGCCCAAGCCAATGCGGCCAACACCGTCACCGCATACAGGGCGAGAAATGCCAAACGACCAGCCTGAATCCACGGGCTGTTCAGCGAATGTGTTCCACGTGGAACTTCTTCGCTCATGGCTGCGATCCGGATTTACTGTCGAGTGTTGGCGGGCCATCGATCAGCACGCGAAATGGCGCCGCGTCAGTGCGCAAGATCAGTTTGGTGTCTGGCGTAACGATGGTGCCAAGGGTGTCCAGCGAGCGCAGCAAGTTGTACAGCTGCGGCGAACTGGCGTACGCACGGCCGTAAATCTGCGCGGCTTCAACGCGAGATTGTGCTTCGATTTCTGCAGCTTTCACGGTGGCGTCGGCCTGCACAATTCGCGCATCGCGTTCGGCAGCAGAGCGGATTTGCGCAGCCTCACGCTTGCCGATCGCGGTACGTTCGGTAGCGATTGTTTCACGCTCGGCGCGCATGCGATCGACAGTTGCGGTAAGGGTCACAGAAGGCAAAGTCAAACGCTCGATGCCGACTTGCACAACGCGCACGCCATAGGTGGCGAGCAATTGCTGATCGATCTGCTGACGCAATTGCGCTTCGAATTCAGCGATATGCACCTGACTGGCATCAGTGTTCACCAGGTTCGCCAGATCGAAACTGCTGGCTGTGGTTTCCAGCGCCGAGCCCACGAAGGTGCGAATCTGCCGCGCCGCCTCATCCGGCTGATTCTGTACCGCGCGCATGAAGCGCTGCACATTGTCCGGATCACCCTGCACCTGCCACGCCACGTAGGCCTGCACGATGATGCGCAAACCGTCGCGGGTACCAACATCCTGCAAGCCGCTGGAGGTGGTGCGCAGACGCAGATCCACCGGGATCGCCGCTTCGAACGGCGCCGGCCAACGCCAGCTCAAACCCGGATCAAGCAGCACCCGCGATGGATTGCCGAAGCGGGTAATCACCGTGGCTTCACCCGAGCGCACTTGCACCAGGCTCGCTGCTGCGATGGCGAACGCAACCAGCAACACCGCCCAGCTCATGCGTCGCCACGGGAAAGGCCCCGCCTCTTCCGGCGCACCGTGATGATGGTGATGATGCCCGTGATTATGGTGATGTCCGCCGTGGCCATGATCGTGGCCGCTGTGATCATGCGGTTCGTGAGTGTGCGACTGGCTCAATGGGCGACTCCTGGTTGAGCGGTGTTGCGCGCGGGCGACGGGTCAGCCGGCAGCGTGAAAGTACGCAGATCGATGGTCGGCGGATTGCTGCTGCCACCCAGACGATGGTCGATTACCAGCAATTTGGCTTTACTCAGGCCTTGGCTGAGCTGACCGAGATATTGCTCAAGCACGAAAGCCTGACCAGAACTGGCATAGGCTTTTTGTTCGGCGCTGAATTTCAGATCCGCCGCCTGCGCCGTAGCACGGGTTTCGCGCGCGTTGGCGCTGGCCTGATCGCGAGCGAGGCTGGCCTGCAATTGCGCCTGATTGCTCGCTTCGGCCGCAGCGCCACGCTCGCGGGAGATCAACGCCTGCGCGCCGATCTGCGCCGCTTGCACGCTGTGGTAGGCATTGGCGGCACCGGCCGGCGGGTGAATGGCTTCGACGACTGTGGCGAGAATCTCCACGCCGCTGTTGAGTTGCTGCAGATCACTTTGCACCGCGCGACCGATCTCCTCGCCCAGTCCGACCCGATCTTCACCGAGCAAACCGTCGAGTGTGCGCGAGGCAAAGTCATGCACCAGAATCCGGCTGGCCGTGCTGCGAATCAGCGTCGGCACATCGGCACTGTTGTAGGTCGCGGCCAGCGCCGCCTGATCAGTCAGGCCTATGCGATAAACGAAGCGCACGTCCATGTTGACGATCTGAAAGCTCTGTTGAGCGCCACGGCTGCTGGCGATGACTTGCGACTTGTCATTGACGTGGCTGGCGTCCCACAAGCGGTTGGCTGTCATCGGCGCAGGGCCTTCGGCAGGATCGGCTTGCAGCGGCGCCGGATTCTCGCCAACGCTGGTGGCCAATTCGTGCACCACACCGTTCTCGACGATCAGCACGCGCCCCAGCGGCCACGGCAAACCCGTGTGCAATCCTGGGCCGAACACCTGCACCGGTTTGCCGAAGCGCTCATAGATGCCACGGCCCTGCAGCGGGATTTCATGAATGCCGGTGAGCAGCCAACCCACCGCTGCGACGAGCGCCAGCACTGGCAGAAACGCTCGGCGCATGAAACTGAACGCCCAGATCTGGCGCAGATCGATGCCAAAACGGTTGTGCAATTCGTGCTGCAACGCGAGAAAAGGCTGGGGTGGCCAACGCAGCATGTCGGTAACAAAACTGCGCGCCAGTAACCTTGGCTCAAGCTGTTCGCGACGTGGGCTAAAAACTGAAAGAACGGCGCGCAATAGCCACTCGATCGCGACCAATCCTGGCAAGATACCTATCAGTACAGACACGCGAACTGGCCACACGGCATTCTCGCCAGCGAACAACAAACACAGCGCGCCGAGCACCAGAGTGATGATCGCCACGCGCGTCAGTTGCGCCAATGAACCTGCTTCCGGCCATTGCGCAGGATTCTCCTGAGCCAGTTGTCGCTCAAGCACCAACAAGCCGAACGTCAGCAGTAATGACAGCGCTGCGCCCACAGTGGCGGACAATCCAACGGCTGCGGCGGGCAGCGCCAGGTTCCACACCTGTTCGATACTCAGCGCCACCAGCAACGCCCAGCCAGCCAACCACAGCGTCGCAGCACCGATCAGGCCAAGTGCATGCAAACCCCGCTGGCTGAGGCGATCCAGCAGGCGCTCGTACCACCCTTGCGGCGCAGAGCGTTCATCTTCGGCAATCGGCGTCAGCACAACAGGATTGATCACCCGCGCGCGCCATTGCGTCACCCACCACGCAGATTGCAGCCCGGCGACCAACACCAGCAGCGCCGCGCTCTGATTGACCAGCAGCGGCAGCCACAATGACTGCGGTGCAAACAGCCCGACGAAAAACGCCAACACCCAGCCCGCCCCGGCCAATCCACCGAGGGCAAACGCCCAACGCCGCAGTCGCCTGCCCTGCGTGGCCGCCTGCTGAAAACGCGGCAGTCCGGTCACTTGCGTGCCATCCACCTCCAGATCAACTTGCATATCACCCCAATATCATTGGCTCACGGTTCATATCGTTACGATATAACGAAAAGCGTGAAATATTCGTACACAATTACGCGTATTCAAAGACGCCCAACCTGTCGCTTGCCTGAAGCCTTGACCGAAAAGCCTCGAAACGCACATATTACGTTCGTAATTTTTATTCAGAACTACTTTTAGCGATCCGCATCCATCCAACAGGAGCAAGCGCATGAGCAACTATGACGTAGTGATTCTGGGCGGCGGCCCCGGGGGTTATAACGCAGCGATCCGCGCCGGCCAGTTGGGCCTCAAGGCCGCTTGCGTGGAAGGTCGTGCGACGCTGGGCGGCACTTGCCTGAACGTCGGTTGCATGCCGTCCAAAGCCCTGTTGCATGCCTCGGAGCTGTACGAAGCGGCGATAGGTGCGGAATTCGCCAACCTCGGCATCGAGGTCAAACCGACGTTGAATCTCGCGCAGATGATGAAACAGAAAGACGAGAGCGTGGCGGGCCTGACCAAAGGCATCGAGTTTCTCTTTCGCAAAAACAAAGTCGAGTGGATCAAGGGCTGGGGCCACATCGACGGCCCGGGCAAAGTCACGGTGACCGACGCTCAAGGCAATAAAGTCGAGCTGACCGCCAAGGACATCATCATCGCCACCGGCTCCGAGCCCACTCCCCTGCCCGGCGTCGAGATCGATAACAAACGCATCCTCGACTCAACCGGCGCGCTGTCTCTGAGTGAAGTGCCCAAGCATTTGGTGGTGATTGGTGCCGGGGTGATCGGCCTGGAACTGGGTTCAGTCTGGCGACGCCTGGGCGCGCAGGTCACCGTGGTCGAATACCTCGACCGCATCTGCCCCGGCGTCGATGGCGAGGCCGGCAAAACCCTGCAACGCTCACTGGGCAAACAGGGCATCGCGTTCAAGCTGAGTTCGAAAGTCACCAGCGCCATCTCTTCCGCCAACGGCGTGCAACTCAGCGTCGAGCCGGCCGCTGGCGGTACGGCCGAGTTGCTTGAAGCCGATTACGTGCTGGTCGCTATCGGTCGTCGTCCGTATACCCAAGGCCTCGGACTGGAGAACGTCGGCCTGAGCACTGACAAGCGCGGCATGCTCGCCAACAAACAGCACCGCACCGAAGCCGCCGGGGTCTGGGTGATCGGCGACGTGACCTCCGGGCCGATGCTCGCGCACAAGGCTGAAGATGAAGCGATGGCGTGTGTCGAGCAGATCCATGGCAAGGCTGGCGAGGTCAATTACGACCTGATCCCCAACGTGATCTATACCAGACCGGAACTGGCCAGCGTCGGCAAGACTGAAGAACAACTCAAGGCCGAGGGCCGTGCCTATAAGGTCGGCAAGTTTCCCTTCACCGCCAACAGCCGGGCGAAGATCAACCATGAGACCGAGGGTTTCGCCAAAGTCCTCGCGGATGAACGCACCGATGAAGTCCTCGGCGTGCACCTGGTCGGCCCGAGCGTCAGTGAAATGATTGGCGAGTTTTGTGTGGCGATGGAGTTCAGTGCCTCGGCGGAAGACATTGCGTTGACGTGCCATCCGCATCCAACGCGGTCAGAGGCGTTGCGTCAGGCGGCGATGAATGTCGAGGGGCTGGCGACGCAGATGTAGGGTTCTGAAATCCAGGTGGCTGAAACACCGCTTTCGCGAGCAGGCTCGCTCCCACAATTGACCGTGTACCTTCCGAAGGACTGCGGTCGAATGTGGGAGCGAGCTGCTCGCGAATGGGGGCCCACCCGTTCTTAAGCGGGAAGATGCCCCAGCGGCAACGCCCCCGGCGTCTTCACCGTGTGAATGGCAAAGTTGCTGCGAATGTCGCTCACCCCCGGCAGCTTCAACAGGCAGCCACTGAGAAAGCGGTCATACGCGCGTAAATCCGGCACCACCACTTGCAGCAAAAAGTCCGATTCCCCCGACACCAGAAACGCGGAAATCACTTCCGGCAACGCTGTCACCGCGCGGTAGAACGCCTCGGCCTGCTCATCGTTGTGGCGCTCGACCTTGACCCCGACAAACACCGTCAGCCCCAGCCCGACTTCATCGCGATCAAGATTGGCCTGATAACCGCGAATCACCCCGGCCTCCTCGAGCATCCGCACCCGGCGCAGACACGGTGAGGCCGACAGGCCTATTTCATCCGCCAGCTCGACATTGCTCAGGCGTCCGTTGCGTTGCAGCGCCGCGAGAATCTTGCGATCGAAGGCGTCGAGTTTCATGTTTGGCAGATCCCGATAGTCATGCAATGGAAAACCAGCAGATTATGCCAATCAAGAAGGTTTTTGAAGCTGACTTCGCAAGCACCTGCCCCACCCTTCAGCTCTAGACTTGGCGCACCGAATCGACAACGAAAGGGCGGCAACATGGCGAGTCTCTGGCTGTTTTTCCTGGCATTGGCGGTGATCTATCTGTTACCCGGCCCGGACATGATCCTGCTTCTGCAAACCGGTGCGCGACAGGGACGCGGCGCGGCACTGGCCACCGCTATCGGCCTGGGCGTTGCTCGCGGTTGCCACGTGGCGCTGGCGGCGTTGGGGCTGGCCGCGCTGTTCAAGGCTGCACCGTGGACATTCGAGGTCGTGCGTTTGGCGGGGGCGGCGTATCTGTTGTGGATCGGCATTCAATGCCTGCGCAGCACTCTGCTGCCGAACCTGAATGCGGGTGAGGCTGGTGACGTACACGGGCAATGGCGCGAAGCCGTTCGACGCGGTTTGCTGACCAACCTGCTCAACCCAAAAGCGCTGCTGTTCTGCTCGGTGCTGCTGCCGCAGTTCATCGTCAATGACGGCGCACCGGTATTGAGCCAGTTCGCCGTGCTCGGCATGTTGCTGGTTGGCGTCGGTCTGCTGTTCGACAGCGCCTACGCCCTCACCGGCGCCGCATTGGGTCGTTGGCTGCAACACAGTCCAACCGCCCAACGCGTACAACAATGGCTGTTCGGCAGCCTGCTGATCGGTTTCGCCATACGCCTGACCTTCGTCCAGCAGGCTTAGCTTTTGCGGACCTTGCGCTGGCGACGGGTGATCAGCAGCAATGCCGCAGCGCTGACCAGCACAACCACGCCGATCTGCACCGGCCACTTGTACGGCCGCAGCGATGAACGCACGGCATCCGTGACCTGAGTGACGTAACGCTTGTCAGCGTTTTCGAAATCCGGGTACGGGCACTGATTGCCGAAGTCGACCGCCCACGGGACGAACGGACCTTCCTTGATGTAACGCTGATACAGCGCGCTCTGATCTTCCAGGCTGCTGTTCCAGCCGGCCGCGTTGCACAGCACGGCGGCGAATGCCTGACTGGTGTGCGGCAGGTTGTCAGCGGCGCGCCCGGCCAGTTCGGTGGCGACGAAACGGTAGTGATAGCGCTGATCCGGTTTCGCTTCGCTGGCGGCCTGACGTTGCACTTCGGCCTCGCTCACCAGCGGGCCGACTTTCAGCTCCGTGCTTTCCAGACTGTAGTTGCCACCGAACGTGGCGTAGTCCGGCGCCATCTCATAACCGAGAATATCCATGCCCCATTCACGCGCTGTCCACGCGGCGTTATACAGCGCACTGGCGCGCTTGGTCGGCCACCACAACGCATCGGCCTTCAGCCGTTGTTCGCCGTAGAGGCGAGCCTTGTTTTGCAGGTCGGGATTGTCGAAATAAGCGACCGCGTCGGCGTAATGCCCTTCGCGCAGCAAACGCCGGCCGAGCAGGTTGCGCAGGCTGGCGGCGACCGGCAGCGGCACGTAGTTATCACGCTGCTGTTGAGTCAGCGCGGGCGGAGCCGGGACGTTATCGTCGACGTACTTTTTCAGCTCATCGACGGTCAGTACGCGCTCGGCCACGGTCGCGGCATCGAACCAATAGACACTGTTGCTGCGATACAACTGCACGAATGCCTGCAGGTACTCGCCACGTTGCAACGCGAGAATCGCGCTTTCGCCCTCGACCCGGCATTTCGGCTGAACCGCTTCAAACGCCCAGTCCGGCGTACGGCGATAACCCCAGTCTTCGCTCTGCGGGAAGGCTTGCGCGGCTTTCGAATAGGCTGCGGCTGCGGCGTTTTTGTCACCGTCACGCACCGCCAGTTTGGCCCGCAGCCACCACGCCAGGCCGCCGTCGCCGGCGTTCTCGAGAAAGGCCTTGGCACCGGCGTAATCACCCTGTTGATAACTCATCGCCGCCAGACGATCCGCGTTTTCGAGGCTGCCGCGGGTGCTGTTTTGCAGCAGTTTCACCAGTTTTTTCTCGTTCGGCGGCTCATCGCCAAACGACCAGCCTTGACGGCTCACCAGCGATGCCGTGACCAGTTGCTGCACGGATTTGTGCTGCAGCAAATCGGCGAGTTCGGCCTCGGGCAACTCCGCCAGTTCATTCATCAATTGCTTGAGCGAGGTGTAACCCACAGCCGAGCCGTGCAGATTCTGTGCTTCATACAATTCGATGGCGCCGCTCCAGTCGCCCGCCGTGCGCAATGCCCGCGCCTCTTCACCGAGGCTGGCAACGCCCAACTCCAGCGGATCGCTGAAACCGTCGATGCTCAGTTGCCGGGCTTGGCGGAACGCATCACGCGATTGCTCCAGCGCCTCGACCGCATCCCCGCCTTCGCTGCTCATGGCAAACCATGTGCGGCCCAGCGAGTACGCGGCCCAGGTACTGCGCAGCGGACGCTGGTCCGCCGGCAACGCCAGCAGCTTGTCGAAATAGGCGCCGGCGAGTTGATGATCGCCAGTGGCAAACGCCACTGCACCAGCCACGTACAAGCGGATTTCCGCCGGCAGGCCGGCGCCCTGCGCCTCGACCTGACGCGCATCGGTCAGGCCGCGCAGTTGTTTGACCAACGCTTGCTGCTCGGGGCTCAGTCCGGCCTGCTCGGCTTTCTCCCGTGCCTCGGCGGCCGCGTTTTCCTCACCGTACATATCGTTCGGATTGTGCGTTGCAGCGGTGACGTTCTTCAGCCCGGCGATGGCTTTGCCGAGCCGACTGAGTTCGAAGTTGAAGTTGCCCTCAGGCAGATCCGCCAGGGTTTGCCCGCGATTATCGAGCAGGCGCATCGGGAAATCCGGTCCGCAGGCCAGCACCGAACTCAATGGCAAACAGAGGCTCAGACAGAGCAGATGGCGGGGCCAGTTACGGGTCAACATGCGAACCTCCTTGATCAATATTGGCGCAACGCGCCCAACCGATGACGCGCTGCCCACCCGCCGGCAAGCGGCCGTCGCGCAGGCGGGTGAAGGTAAGCAGATCCGGGCTTTGTTGCAACGAGTAACCGGCGAGCGCATCGGCGCCTTCACAGTTTTTCGCCTTGAGAATGATCCGCGCAGGCCAGGCACTGTCGAGGTTGCCGGGATTGTCGAGTTTGATGTCGTAGAGGCCGTCGAACTCGCTCAGCGTCACGCCGAGCTGACTGTTCAGTTGATCACCCCGTGCGACCGCCGCAAGGGTGGTCAGACTCCAGGCGCGGCGGTCAGTGGCCAGCGGCAGGCGGAACCAGATCAGACCGGCCAGATGCGCCGGTGGGTCTTCGCGCAAGGCCTTGCCAAGTTGGCGCAATTGCTGCGGATCTGCGAGCAATTCCTGGCGCTCACCGCCCCGCTCAAGTTGTACTTCGCTTTCCACCACCGGCGCCCCGCCATCATCCGGCAACAGCGCCACACCGTAAGCCGGCAGCGCGAGAAAAAAAGGTTTGTCGGTAATCCGCGCCCAGGCCTTGGCCCACTTCAACGCCTGATCAGGATCGAACAGACCCCGACGCGGATCGCTGACGGCGTGGACTTGCAGCACGCTGCTGTCGACGGTTTGCAGGAGTGTTGGCAATTGCGCACTGTCGAGCCAGGCCGGAAGTGCCGTGATGCTCAAAGGCAGAGACGTCGGCAATGCCGAGCGCAAATGTTCGAGGAATTCAGCGTAGGCCGGCAAACGTGCGTTACCGGCATCGTGATCAATCTCGACGCCGCTCAATACAAGACCTTGCGCCTGCCAATCGGCAAGCACCTGCAGAATCTGCGTGGTGAGCTGATCTTGATCCAGCGCCTTCAACTGCCCATCGAGACGAATCACTGCGATCAAAGGACGGCCGTCGGCTATCAATAACGGCGCATCGATCCGGGCCCGACTCCATCCGGCATTTGGAAAGGCTTGCAGCGCCAGCACGCGCAGCGTCGAGAAATCCTGGCGACTGTCACGCAGCGCTACCGCGTGGGCCGGCGTCCATTGGCGTTGCCAGATGTAGAGTTGTTGGTCGAGAGGGCGCGCGTCGTGTTGCTCGCAACCCGCGATAACGATGCCCAAAAACAGACCCACAATAAACCGCATACCTTCCAGCCCCCTGACACCACAAGGCTGCAAGGTTACACAAAACCCCTGTAGGAGCTGTCGAGTAAAACGAGGCTGCGATCTTTTGATCTTGTTTTTCAGGATCAAAATCAAAAGATCGCAGCGTGCCGCAGCTCCTACACGGGTGCGGCGGGTTTGCGGGCAATGATGACTTGGCTTTTCGCAACCACCGCGTCCAGCGCCTGTTTGATCTGCGCACCACGCGGCGAGTCCAGCACCGCTTGCCAGGTCTCGGCCCAGTGATTGAGCAGCGGATGATCCGGGTTGCTGAAATCGACCTTGGCTTCCCAGAACAACAGCATCCACATCGACCAGTAAAAGCCGTACTGACTATGGCTGACGATCTCCAGCCCGGCCTCGCTGACCAGCGCCTTGAACTGCTCTTCGCTGATGATGCGAATGTGATTGGGCTTCTGGAAGTACTGGGGCGCGGCAATATCTTTTTGCAGGTCTTCAGAACTCGGGTGCGGCACGCTCAACAGGTACAAGGCGCCCGGTTTGCCGACACGCACCAGTTCGGCGAGGAACTGTGCCGGATCGTCGACATGCTCGATGACTTCGGTGGAGACCACGCGCGTTGCAGTGCCGTCGGCGATCGGCAACGGATTGCAATCGGTGACGTGACATTCGATGTCCCGTGCCGGCGTATCGCTCAGGCGCTGACGAGTCGCTTCGACCTTGGCCCCGTCGATGTCGGCGATGATGATCTTCGCCCCGCGCATGCCGCAAAAATGCACGTTGCCGCCATCACCGCAGCCGACATCAAGCAGCGTGTCCTCGGCAGACACCACGAAACCTTTGAACAGCTCGTTGGTTTCCTGGTTGAACCAGCCACTGAGCTTGGCATCGTACAAGCCGAGCATGTACGGATCGACCTTGCTGGCGACCGGCTCCACTGCCTGCGCGGGGACCGGTGCTGGCGTCGCCGCCGTGAGTTTCTTCAGTAGGCTCAGCATGAGGTGGCTCCAGAGGACGGGACGGTGGATCGGGACGTACCGAGGCGGCGCACGAGCGCGGCACCACGGTTGCGCATGGGCATTTCGACCCAGCGGTAATTGAGTTCGCTGAGCAACACGATCAGGCCGAAAGCGATCAGCAGCGTCAGCACCGGGTGGCCGGCAGGGCTGGGCAGACCGGCGCTCTGCAAGCGAAAGATCAGTTCACGCACCAATTGATAAGCGGGTATGTGAATCAGGTAGATGCCATAGGACCGGCTACCGATCCACCCCAGCAGCCGCTGCATCGCGCCAGCGGGCATCAGGTAATTGCGGTTGTACGATGCGATCCACACCAGTATTGCGCTCAGTACGGCAATTGAACCGATACGGTACCAGGCGAACGTGAAGCGATCGGTGGCCATGAAACTCAACAGCGCGCCGATCAGCATCAATGCCGAAATTCCGACCCATGGCCGAGCGAGAAAATTCGGCCGCCAACGTTGATAACTCGGCTGCGCACTCCACATTGCCAGCAATACACCGAGGGCCAGCGCATCAGTACGCACCACCATCAACAACGGCGTGCGCAGGGTGAAAATCTGCACCGCGACCAGCGCCAGCAATGCCCAGACCAGATGTTTGCGACAGAGCATAATCAGCAGCGGGAACAGCAGGTAGAACTGCTCCTCCAGCGACAGGCTCCAGTAGACGAAACTGCTGCCGTACTCGTAGCGAAAGAAGCTGTCAGCAAACCGGAAGTTGGCGTACTGCAACACCCCGGCCAACGTTGCTTGCAGGTTGGCCGACAACGTACCGAACGCCCCCGAACGATTGAGAAACACGCACGCCAGCAACATCAGCGCCAGCCATAACCAGGCCGACGGCAGTAACCGAAAAACCCGGCGAAGCCAGAAATTGCGCGTCTGCTGCCAATACTCCTGGCGGGTTGTACAGCCTTGCAGCGCCGGGATCAGGCTTCGGGCAATAACAAAACCGGAGATGGCGAAAAACAGATCAACGCCCCACCACGGCTGCGCCCAGGCATGGATCTTTTCCAGCGACGGCACGACATCGGTAAACAGACTGCCCTGCAAGTGATGGAACAACACGCCCAATACGGCAATTGCGCGCAGCACTTCAATGTCCATGATCCGCTTGCTGCTCATGGTGACTCCCCCACACCCGATGGCTTGCGGGCGATGATCACCTGGCTCTTGGGCATGAAGCGGTCAAGCGTCTGCTTGATCGCCAGCCCGCCCGGCTGAGCGAGCAGGTCCTGCCAGGTCTTGGCCCAGTTCTCCATCAACGGCATGAAGGGCTCCTGAATCCGGTCACGCACCGCACCGCCCGGATCACGCCCTGCAGCCCGTTCGCCGGCCCAGAAAAAAATCATGCCCATCACCCAGAAAAATCCGCTGGCCTGGCGATGTTCGATCACCAGGCCAGCCTCTTCTACCAGCGCAGCGAAGCGCTCCGGGGTGAAAATCTGCACATGATTGGGAGACTGATAGTAACTGTCCGGGGCGATGCCTTTTTGCAAGTGTTCGCCCACCGGTGCCGGCACGCTGAACAGATACTGTGCACCTGGGCGCCCCATGCGCACCAGTTCGGCCATGAACGGTTGGGGCTGATCGATGTGCTCCAGCACCTCCATGCACACCACTTTACTGGCGCAGCCGTCAGCCAGTGGCAACGGCAGGCTATTGCTGACCAGCCCAAGATGGGCTTTGTCGCTTTGTGCTTCGACCTGCCGTGAGAGCTCACGCACCTTGGCGTGTTCGCTGTCGGTAAAAATCACCGAAGCGCCCTGACGCACGGCAAACAGTGTCGCCACGCCTTCGCCACAACCGACATCCAGCAACGTATCGTCAGCGCTGATCGCAAAGCCCTTGAGCAACTCGCCGCTGTCATTCAAGAACCAACCGTCGAGCACGGCGTCATGTAAACCGACGTCGCGAGGCGACACCTTGGCCAACGGTGCCGACAGCGGTTGCGCGGCACGCGCCGGACGCCATCGTGCGAGCAGACGCCGGATCATGCGACCGTAACTGGCGCAGGCAACGTTCCGCGGGCTTGCAGTGGCTGCGCAAAAAAATCGCGCAATCTCTGCTCGGTGCTGGCCTGGCTACAGAATCGCTGCAGACTGCGAATCGCCTCGGCGGACATCCCGGCGTAACGCTGCTCATCGGTTTTTGCCACGTCATAACTGGCGCGATACGCCAGACACAGCGAATCCCAGTCGGTGATGTAACGCATCGTGCGATAGGCCGCACGCGGGTCATGCGGCCAGGCGGTGAGCTCTTCGGTGAAGTCGACGATAAATGCATTATCGCTGCTCACATAATCGGCCATCGCGGTGTTCAACGGCGCAATCGCCGGTTTGCCGCAGGACATGAACTCCATCAACGGCAGGCACTGTCCTTCACCGTAAGAACTGTTGACCACGTAGCTGGTGGCCTGCACCAGTGCTTCGTAATCGGCATCCGCCAGATAGCCATGGATCAGCACGATCCGGCACTGATACGACTGGTTCTTGTACAAGTGATGCAGCATGTCGGTCAGCGCATCGGCGATGTCATGGTGGGTCAGTTTGAGCACCAGGGTCACATCGCTGATGTCGCGAAACGTCGTGCAGAACGCGCTGACCATATCCTGCCAATTCTTGCGGCCGTCGTAAGGGTTGAACACCGAGGTGTAGACCACGCCTTCGAGCTGCAATTGGCAATCCTCTGGCGGTCCTGCGAAGGACATCGGCGTGCCTTCGCGCAATCGCGGTGGGCCATACGGCCGCAAGTCCGTGCGACGACTGTCGATCAGCAATCCACGCAGGTTCAGCGTCACAAGGTCAACCACCGGACGCTTGGCCAATTGCTCGCCGCGAGCGGCAAAGCGATCCCACACAGGAGCCGGGATCGCGCAGATCGGATAGTCCGCCCCCATCACGTCGCGCACCGCGTTCACCGTGAATGTCGAATGCGTAATCGCCCGGCCACACGCCTGCAACACCACACGCCAATCGTGACGGGATTCGCCCTGCCAGCTTTCAGTCGGGATGGTGCTGAATTCCCAGGCGAACACCGGGATGGTCGGGCATGCGTAATGGATGGGCGTGCGATGCGGCGGCGAGAACGACAGGAAGACGCAATCCTCGCCCCGGCTCAAGCAGTCGAAATACAAACGATCCACTAACTCGTCAGGGTTGCTGACTTCAATCACCTGACCGATTCGTTCGAGAACGGGGCGAAACTCCTTGAGCACGAAGTAATAGCTGTACTCCGGCCGGCCGAGGTTCTGCTGGATATTGCTCTTGTTGGTTTCCGAATGAATGATGATCAGCATGAGGCCGCTCCGGTCTCGACCGCCAACGAAGTCATTTCGCTATTGGCCCTCAGACCGAAAAACGCCTCCGCGCGCTGCTGCACGGGCGTAAAACCGCAGTATTCACGCATCCGCTCAGCAGCGGCAGCGGCCATCGCCTGGTAAGCCTCTGGATGGTTCTTGGCCATGGCGTAGCTGTCCTCGTAGGCGGTTTTCAACGATCCCCAGTCGGGACGATGGCGCAGCGTGCGATAGAGAATGCGCGGATCCTCCGGCCAGATGGTCGGTTCGCGGCTGGACTTGACGATGAAAGCAACGCGTTCGTCGATGTAGTCACCCATCGCGGTGTGGTTCGGCGCAATCACCGGGCGGGCACACGACATGAACTCCATCAACGGCAGGCACAACCCTTCGCAGCGCGACGCATTGACGTAGAAACTCGCAGCGCCATACAGCCGGGCAAATTCTTCCTCTTCCAGATAGCCATGCATGACCACCACGCGACAGGCGAATGGCGACAGCTGCGAGAGCAACGTAATGAGATGAACGTAATAGCTCGACAGATCGTTTTGGGTGATTTTCAGCACCAGCGTCGCGTCGTCGACATCACGCATAGCCCAGCAGAACGCAGTGATCAGGTGATGCCAGTTCTTGCGCCCGTCCTCGGGGTTGAACACGCTGACGTAAACCACGCCGCTGACGTCGATCTGTACGTGCTGACTGGTGTCGGGGAGCGAAGCTTGCGGGTGCTCAGCCAACACCGGCATTTCACTCACAGCTGGAGCCGGCGTTATTGCCTCGACAATGGGATCAGGCAACTCGCGGTGTTCCTCGCGGACCGAGCCCGGCAGCAAATCACTGACGGCTTCGCGATACCACTGCAACAGGTTGTGCTTGAGCAGAAACAGCGGTCGATGTTCGGAGGCCACCGTGACAGCTCTGTAGCCCGCGATCAGGTAATGCTTGGTGATGAAAGCACGCCGGCGCAGGGTCAGTGCCGGAGGAGGTTCCGCGATCGGCTCCGGCACGGGCTCGATCACTTGCGGTGTTTGCAGTTCCGGCTCGCGGAGTATCGGTGCGATCAAGCCATCGGCCGACAGCCCCAGAGCACGGCTGTCGATGATGCAGCCCTTAATCTGCAGCGTGGTGCCGGGGTTTACCGGGACACTTGGACAATCTCGCCGCACCTGAGCGAAACGCTCCCACAGTGGCGTGGGCAATACCAGCACGGGGAAATCTTCACCCAGACTGCGACGGATGGCCTGCGCGGTGTGGGTGGACAACGTAATCACCCGGCCATGGCGGGCCAGTGTCTGGCGCCAGTCCTGGCGCACATCGTCGCCAGCGTATTCGGTGGGGATCGAGTCATATTCCCAGGCAATCACGCAGACCATCGGGCACTGCAGGCCGATCGGGGTTTTATGTGGCGGTGCAAACGAAAGAAACAGGCATTCCTGATCGGCCTGGCGCAATTGCAGATACAGCGGATCGACGTCGTCAGTCGACGTGACCACATGCACGCGACCAAGGCTTTCCAGCACCGGGCGATAAGCCTTGAGCACGAAGTAGTAGCTGTATTCGGGACGCCCGAGACTTTGGCTGATGGAGCGGTCGTTGACGTCCGAGTAAAGAATGAAATTCATGGCATCCCACGATGAAGCAGCCGTCCCGGCAACCTCATGCTATGACGACCCGGCGTTGGATCAAGCCGCAATAACGCAGCTAGTCCATCATCTTCAGGCACGTCTTCGTTCTTGTTTTAGTGGTCAGTTTCACCCTGGTCGCGCCACGCCCACGGTGGACCTGGGGGAATGGCGACGAGGGCCATTCTAAACACATCCATCAAGGATCCGGGAACCGCCCGACGAGAATAAATCGGACTACGCTGACGAGAACTGACCGGTCACGGTTTGGCCTGTTGAAATTGCTGCGCAATTGGCACAGATTGATAACAAACAACTACAACAACTGACTTCGCCCGTCTCTCACCCGGTTTTTCCTCCGGTCTGACAGACCTCTCCTTAAAGCCTGTGAGAAAGTGGCGCAAGTTCAAGACCAAGGGGTCGCTGTTTGAAAAAGCGTCTGTTCGTCACGGGTCTCAGTGGATTCGTGGGACAACATATTCAATCGCGTCTGGCATTGCCTGATTCGCCGTGGGAGCTGCTGCCTGCCGCCTCGCCCTACGACCTCACGAATGCTGACAGCCTCCGTGATCTGTGGCCGCAGATGCCCGACGCGGTAATTCATCTGGCCGGGCAGACCTTCGTCCCGGAAGCGTTCCGTGATCCGGCGCGTACCTTCGACATCAATCTTTTCGGCACCCTCAATCTGCTGCAGGCGCTCAAGGCGCGGGGCTTTGCCGGCACCTTCCTCTACGTCAGCTCCGGCGATGTCTACGGTCAAGTCGGCGAGAGCGATCTGCCGATCAGCGAGCAACAGTCGCCCTGCCCGCGCAATCCTTACGCGGTGAGCAAACTCTCGGCGGAGTTTCTCAGCCTGCAATGGGGCCTGAGTGAAGGCTGGCCGGTGTTGGTAGCGCGTCCGTTCAACCACATCGGCAGCGGCCAGAAAGAAAGCTTTGTCATCGCCAGTGCCGCCCGCCAGATAAGTCGCATCAAACAGGGCCTTCAAGCGCCGCAACTGGAGGTTGGCGACATCGATGTGACGCGAGATTTCCTCGATGTCGGCGATGTGATATCGGCCTACTTCGCGCTGCTGGAAAAAGGCACGTCAGGACAGGTCTACAACATCTGCTCGGGCCGCGAGCAAAGCATTCGCAGCCTGATCGAGCAGCTCGGCGATCTCGCCGAAGTCGACATGCAACTGGTTCAAGACCCTGCGCGCATGCGGCGTGCCGATCAGCGTCGCGTTTGTGGCAGCCATAACCGGCTGACCCAGACCACAGGATGGACGCCTGAAATCACAACACAACAATCCCTGCGGGCGATCCTGTCCGACTGGGAGACGCGAGTACGACAAGAATGACAAAAAGTGCATTGATCACAGGCATCACCGGCCAGGACGGCGCGTATCTGGCCAAGCTGTTGCTCGACAAGGGCTACAAGGTTCACGGCTTCGTCGCACGGCGCAGCAGCGATTCGCGCTGGCGTCTGCGCGAGATGGGGGTCGAAGCCGACATCGTCTATCTGGACGGGGACATGGCCGATGCCTGTTCGGTACAGCGTGCAGTCATTCAATCGGCGCCGGACGAGGTCTATAACCTCGCCGCGCAGAGCTTTGTCGCCGCGTCGTGGAATCAACCGGTGACGACTGGCATCGTCGATGGTCTGGGCGTTACCCACCTGCTCGAAGCGATCCGCCAGTTCAGCCCGCATACCCGGTTTTATCAGGCATCGACCAGCGAAATGTTCGGTCTGATCCAGGCTGAACAGCAGGATGAAAACACGCCGTTCTACCCCCGCAGCCCGTACGGCGTGGCCAAACTGTATGGCCACTGGATCACCGTCAACTACCGCGAAAGTTTCAACCTGCACGCCAGCAGCGGCATCCTCTTCAATCACGAATCACCGCTGCGCGGCATCGAATTCGTGACGCGCAAAGTCACCGATGCCGCGGCGCGCATCAAACAGGGCAAACAGCACGAACTGGCCCTGGGCAACATCGACGCCAAGCGCGATTGGGGCTTTGCCGGTGACTACGTCGAAGCCATGTGGCTGATGCTGCAACAGGACAAACCCGACGATTTTGTTGTCGCCACTGGCGTCACCACCACGGTGCGTGAAATGTGCCGCATCGCCTTCGATCACGTCGGCCTCAACTACCGCGACTACGTGAAGATCGACCCGGCGTTTTTCCGCCCGGCCGAAGTTGAAGTGCTGCTCGGCAATCCAGCCAAGGCTCAGCGTGTGCTGGGCTGGAAGCCGAAAACCGACCTGGATACCTTGATCCGCATGATGATGGATGCGGACATGAAACGCGTCGCCAAGGAGTAGGCCATGCTGATTCCCGTGATTCTGTCCGGCGGTGCCGGCACTCGTTTGTGGCCGGTGTCCCGCGAGGGCCATCCCAAGCCGTTCATGACCCTGCCCGACGGCCAGTCGCTGCTGGGCAAGACCTACCAGCGTGCCGCCGCGTTGCTGGACGGTTGGGGCGACATTGTCACGGTGACTAACCGCGAGTACTACTTCCAGAGCAAGGATCACTATTGCGCCGCCCATGTCTCGCGTCATCGCGGGCATTTCCTGCTGGAGCCGACCGGCCGCAACACTGCCCCGGCCATCGCTGCTGCCGCGTTGTCGCTGCAAGCGCTGCACGGTGACGACGCGATCATGGTGGTGATGCCGGCCGACCATTTGATCGTCAATCAGGACGCGCTGAAAAGTGCCGTCGAACACGCGGTCAATCTGGCGAAGGACGGTTATCTGGTGACCTTCGGTGTGACGCCGACCGCCCCGGAAACCGGCTTCGGCTACATCGAGACTGGCGCGCCACTCGACGCCAGAGGCGCTGCGAAAGTGCAGCGTTTCGTCGAGAAACCCGACCTGCAAACCGCCACGCATTATCTGGAAAGCGGCAACTTCCTGTGGAACTCAGGGATGTTCTGCTTCACCACCGCAAGTGTGCTGGCCGAGTTGCAACTGCATGCGCCGCAGTTGCTGGAACAGACCCGTGCCTGCATGGCGGCTAGCGCCCCGCTGGAAACTGTCGGCTGCCTGCAACAGGAACTGTCGCCAGCGCTGTTCGCCGAGATCACCGACATCTCCATCGACTACGCGTTGATGGAGCGCTCGGAAAAAGTCGTCGTGGTACCCGCCGGGTTCGACTGGAGCGATATCGGTTCCTGGGGCGCCGTCGCGGCTCTGGTACCGGCCGATGCCGATAACAATCGTGCCAGCGGCGAAGCGATTTTCATCGACAGCCACAATAACTTCGTTCAAAGCGAAGGTCGGCTGGTGGCTGCCGTCGGCGTGGACAACCTGATCGTCATCGACACCGCCGACGCCGTACTGGTCGCTCACGCTGATCGTGCGCAGGACGTGCGACGAGTGGCCAAGCAGCTCAAGGACAAATCCCACGAAGCCTACCGTCTGCACCGCACGGTGAGTCGGCCATGGGGCACCTACACCGTGCTCGAGGAGGGCCCGCGCTTCAAGATCAAGCGCATTGTGGTCAAGCCCGGCGGCAAGCTGTCTCTGCAAATGCACCATCACCGTAACGAACACTGGGTGGTCGTCGAAGGCATGGCCAAGGTTACCAACAATGGTACCGGTACCCACTTGGTGGCGAAAAACGAATCGACGTTCATCGCTGCCGGCCACCGCCATCGCCTGGAAAACCCCGGGGTGATCGATCTGGTGATCATCGAAGTACAAAGCGGCGAATACCTGGGAGAGGACGACATCGTCCGCTTCGAAGACCAATACGGCAGGACGGTTTGAATGCTGCTTTCCCTTTACCGCTCAATGCGCAGTTATCGCGGATTCATCCTCGGTAGCGTCAAGCGGGAGTTTCAATCACGTTATCGCAACTCGTTGTTCGGCGCGCTGTGGACTGTACTCAACCCGTTGTCGATGATTGTTGTGTACACGGTGATCTTTTCCCAGATCATGCGCGCCCGTCTGCCGGGCGTGGACGATGGCTTGGCCTACAGCGTCTATCTCTGCGCCGGCCTGCTGACGTGGGGTCTGTTCGCGGAAATCACCACGCGCAGCCAGAGCATGTTTCTGGAAAACGCCAACCTGCTGAAGAAAATCAGCTTCCCGCGCATTTGCCTGCCGGTGATTACCCTGCTCAACGCCGGTATCAATTTTGCGATCATTCTCGGGCTGTTCTTCGGCTTTCTGCTGATCAGCGGCCGCCTGCCCGGCATGGCCCTGCTGGCGCTGATACCGCTGTTGATCGTGCAAGTGATCTTTGCCGCGGGGCTGGG
>NZ_AKJR01000037.1:0-37005 GCF_000282235.1 Pseudomonas sp. GM24
CACTAGACGAAGGGGACGCAAACCCTTCTATACAACTGATCAACGCTGAGTGTTGATCGCTTCAAGGCCGGTGTGGCCAGACCTTGAATTGTAAATTGGTGGAGCTAAGCGGGATCGAACCGCTGACCTCTTGCATGCCATGCAAGCGCTCTCCCAGCTGAGCTATAGCCCCTCATCGTTGATGTCATCGCTGAGGACGGGGCGAATCTTAAGGGCGTATCGAAAGCCTGTCAAACTTATTTTTGAAATTTTTCAAAGTTTTTCGTCGGCATAACAATCACTTACCGCCCTCCCCCGTAAATCCGGGACTTGGGATAAAGCATGCCCCTGTAGGAGCTGCCGCAGGCTGCGATCTTTTGACGTTGCCGTTTAAAGATCAAGATCAAAAGATCGCAGCCTTCGGCAGCTCCTACAGGGGGGTTAAGTTATCAGGCGATAGCGCCCAGCAGTTTTTCCCACTCTTTGTTTTCTTTCTTCGACACGCCGCCCAGCAGGTCGATCGCCTGACGCAGACGATAACGGGTCAGGTCCGGGCCAAGGATTTCCATCGCATCGAGTACCGACACCGAACTCGCCTGCCCGGTGATCGCCGCGAACATCAGCGGCATCGCATCGCGCAGCTTCAACTCCAGCGATTCGACCACTGCCTGAATCGTCGCGGTGATGTTGTCCTTCTCCCACTGACGCAGGCTTTCCAGCTTCCACAGGATCAACTGCATCAACTGGCGAACCTGATCACCCGAAAGCTTCTTCGATTCGAACAGCTTGGCATCCGGGTTAACGCCACCAGCGAAGAAGAACCCGCCCAGCGGTGCAACCTGGCTGAAGGTTTCGACGCGACCCTGAACGTGCGGCGCGATCTTCATCATGTATTCGGAATTGAACGCCCACTTCTGCACGCGCGCGGCGAACTCTTCCACCGGCAGATCGCGCAGCCATTGGCCGTTGAGCCACGACAACTTCTCGATGTCGAAGATCGGCCCGCCGAGGGAGACACGCTTGAGGTCGAAATTGTCGACCATTTCCTGCAGCGAGAACTTCTCGCGCTCGTCCGGCATCGACCAGCCCATGCGACCGAGGTAGTTGAGCATCGCTTCCGGCATGAAGCCCATGCGCTCGTAGAACGTCACCGAGGTCGGGTTCTTGCGCTTGGACAGTTTGCTCTTGTCCGGGTTACGCAGCAGCGGCATGTAGCACAGCTCTGGTTGCTCCCAGCCGAAGTATTCGTACAGCAGAATCAGTTTCGGTGCCGATGGCAGCCATTCTTCGCCGCGCAGGACGTGGGTGATGCCCATCAGGTGATCGTCGACGACGTTGGCGAGGAAGTACGTTGGCAGGCCGTCGGTCTTCATCAGCACTTGCATGTCCATGCGATCCCACGGGATCTCGACATCACCACGGAGCATGTCCGGCACCACGCAAACGCCTTCGCTCGGCACTTTCATGCGGATTACGTGGGGTTCGCCAGCCGCCAGACGAGCGGCGACTTCTTCTTTCGACAGCAGCAGCGCGCGGCCGTCGTAGCGTGGCGTTTCGCCGCGCGCCATTTGCTCGGCGCGCATCTGATCCAGCTCTTCAGCGGTGCAGAAGCACGGGAACGCATGGCCCATGTCGACCAGTTGCTGGCAGTACTTCTGATAGATGTCGCCACGCTCGCTCTGCCGGTACGGGCCGTGCGGCCCGCCAACGTCCGGGCCTTCGCTCCAGTCGATGCCCAGCCAGCGCAGGGCGTCGAAGATCTGCTGTTCGGACTCGCGGGTCGAACGCAACTGGTCGGTGTCTTCGATGCGCAGGATGAACTCACCGCCATGCTGCTTGGCAAAGCAGTAGTTGAACAATGCGATGTAAGCGGTACCTACGTGGGGATCCCCGGTAGGCGATGGCGCGATGCGAGTGCGGACGGTGGTCATGGCATGTCTCGAAAAGAATGAAAAGCAAAACAATCAAGCGGCGAATGGTAACAGGCGACACCCGCCCCGCTCCAGCAGGCAGGGCATTTAAGCCAAGTTTGCGTCTGTAACGCCGGTAAGCCGTGGTGAATGGGCAAATATCAGCGGATGGCATTTACCGTTTATCGGCTGTATGCCAGATTCGCCTGCTGATAACTTTCCTTACAATTCCTCGACTACAGTTTGCCCATGCCTGCCCAACTCAAGCGTCGCCTGTTGATTTTCCTGCTGCTGGTCCTGTTGATTGCCGGGGGCTTCTTCGCCCACTGGTTTTTCAAGGGACGCTTTTATGAAAGCACCGACAACGCCTATGTCCAGGGCGAAATCACCCGTGTGTCGAGCCAATTGAGCGCGCGCATCGATGAAGTGCTGGTGCAGGACAATCAGCACGTGGAAAAAGGCCAGCTACTGGTGCGCCTGGAACCGAATGATTTCCGCCTGGCCATCGATCGCGCCAATGCCGCCCTCGCCACCCGCGAAGCCGAGCGCCTGCAAGCGCAAAGCAAACTGACCCAGCAATCGAGCCTGATCGCCGCCAGCGATGCGCAAGTGGCGACCACCCAAGCGACACTTGGCCGCTCGCAGATGGATTTGTCGCGCGCCGAAACCCTGCGCAAACCCGGTTACGTTTCCGAAGAACGCGTGACCACCCTCTCCGCCGACGCCCACATTGCCCGCTCGCAAGTGGCCAAGGCGCAAGCCGACGCACAAGGCCAGCGCCAGCAGGTCAACGCCTTGAATGCGGAAATCAAACGCCTCGACGCACAGATCGCCAACGCCCGCGCCGATCTCGCGCAAGCCGAACTCAACCTGACCCGCAGTGAAATCCACGCACCGATCAGCGGTCTCGTCGGCCAGCGCGCCGCGCGCAACGGCCAAGTGGTGCAGGCCGGTGCCTATCTGCTGTCGATCGTCCCGGACGAAGATATCTGGGTGCAGGCCAACTTCAAGGAAACCCAGATCGGCCATATGCAACCCGGCCAGAAAGCCGAGCTGACCTTCGACGCCTACGGCGACACCCCCATCGAAGCGCGGGTCGACAGTCTGTTCGCCGCTTCCGGCGCGCAGTTCAGCCTGCTGCCACCGGACAACGCCACCGGCAACTTCACCAAAGTCGTGCAGCGGATTCCGGTGAAGTTGACGTTCAAGGCCGACAACCCGCTGCACGGCAAGATCCGTCCGGGCATGTCCGCCACCGCCACCGTGAACATCAAAGACGCCCCGGACAATGGCCGGTGATTCGCTGATCCGCCCGGTCGGCGAACCGACCCGGCGCGATTGGATTGCGGTGATGAGCGTGATGCTCGGCGCCTTTATGGCCGTGCTCGACATCCAGATCACCAACTCTTCTTTGAAGGATATTCAGGGCGCCTTGTCGGCGACACTGGAAGAAGGCTCGTGGATTTCCACCTCGTATCTGGTCGCGGAAATCATCATGATCCCGCTGACCGCCTGGCTGGTGCAGTTGTTGTCGGCGCGGCGGCTGGCGGTGTGGGTGTCGCTGGGTTTTCTGGCTTCGTCGTTGCTGTGCTCGATGGCGTGGAGCCTGGAGAGCATGATCGTCTTTCGCGCCATGCAGGGTTTCACCGGTGGCGCGCTGATCCCGCTGGCGTTCACCCTGACCCTGATCAAACTCCCCGAACACCACCGCGCCAAAGGCATGGCGATGTTCGCCATGACCGCCACGTTCGCGCCATCAATCGGTCCGACGCTGGGCGGCTGGCTCACGGAAAACTGGGGCTGGGAGTACATTTTCTATATCAACATCCCGCCGGGCCTGATCATGATCGCCGGACTGATGTACGGACTAGAGAAGAAAGAAGCGCACTGGGAACTGCTGAAAAGCACCGACTACACCGGCATCCTCACGCTGGGAGTCGGCCTCGGTTGCCTGCAAGTCTTTCTTGAAGAAGGCCATCGCAAGGACTGGCTCGAATCGAGCCTGATCGTGACCCTGGGCAGCATCGCCCTGCTCAGCCTGATTACCTTTGTGATCGTGCAGATTTCCAAACCGAATCCGCTGATCAACCTTGGCATTCTGCGCAATCGCAACTTTGGCTTGTCGAGTATTTCCAGCCTGGGCATGGGTGTCGGGTTGTACGGTTCGATCTATCTGTTGCCGCTGTATCTGGCGCAGATCCAGAACTACAACGCCCTGCAGATCGGCGAAGTGATCATGTGGATGGGCGTGCCGCAGCTGTTCCTGATTCCGCTGGTGCCGAAACTGATGAAGTTTGTTTCGCCGAAATGGCTGTGCACGATCGGCTTTGGGCTGTTCGGGCTGGCGAGTTTTTCTTCGGGGGTGCTCAACCCGGACTTTGCCGGGCCGCAGTTCAATCAGATTCAGATCATTAGGGCGTTGGGGCAGCCGTTGATCATGGTGACGATTTCGCTGATTGCCACGGCGTACATCCTGCCGCAGGACGCGGGGTCGGCGTCGAGTCTGTTCAATATTCTGCGTAACCTCGGCGGTGCGATCGGCATTGCTTTGCTGGCGACGCTGCTGGATGCGCGCACCAAGACTTACTTCGATTATTTGCGTGAGGCGGTGGTGCCGACCAATCCGCAGGTGGCTGAGCGGCTGGCATCGATGACGGATCGGTTTGGCAGTGACACGGCGGCGCTGGGCAAACTGAGTGAAATCGTCCATCAACAGGCGGCGATCATGGCTTACAACGATGCGTTTCACTTTGTCGGGATTGCGCTGGGGATCAGTATGCTGGCGATTTTGTTGACCAAGAAATTGCCGCAAGGATTGAAGGCTGGGGAGTCCCACTAACTGCAACTGATCGTTCCCATGCTCCGCGTGGGAATGACTCCGGTGACGCTCTGCGTCACAGCGGACGCGGAGCGTCCGGGGCTGCATTCCCACGCAGAGCGTGGGAACGATCCTCCTTACACAGCCAAAAGCCGCTCGCGCAGTTTGGCAATCTCATCACGCATCTGCGCCGCCGCTTCAAACTCCAGATCCCGCGCCAGCTGATACATCTTCTCTTCCAGCGCACGAATGCGTTTGGTGATCTCGCTCGGCGAGCGCAATTCGGCTTCGTACTTGGCGTTCTCTTCGGCGGCCTTGGCCATGCCTTTGCGCTTCTTGCTGCGCGAGCCCGGCACGGTGGCGCCTTCCATGATGTCGGCGACGTCCTTGATCACACCGCGCGGGGTGATGCCGTTTTCCAGGTTGAAGGCGATCTGCTTGTCGCGACGCCGCTCGGTCTCGCCGATCGCGCGCTCCATCGAACCGGTCATGCGATCGGCATAGAGAATCGCCCGACCATTGAGGTTACGCGCCGCGCGGCCAATGGTCTGAATCAGCGAACGCTCGGAGCGCAGGAAACCTTCCTTGTCCGCATCAAGAATCGCCACCAGCGACACTTCCGGCATGTCCAGACCTTCACGCAGCAAGTTGATCCCGACCAGCACATCAAAAGTGCCAAGGCGCAGATCGCGGATGATCTCGACTCGCTCAACCGTGTCGATGTCCGAGTGCAGATAACGCACGCGTACACCGTGGTCGGCAAGGTAATCGGTAAGGTCTTCGGCCATGCGCTTGGTCAGCGTGGTGACCAGCACCCGCTCTTCGACCGCCACGCGTTTGCTGATTTCCGAGAGCAGATCGTCGACCTGAGTCAGCGCCGGGCGCACCTCAACCTGCGGGTCGACCAGACCGGTCGGCCGTACCACTTGCTCGACCACGCGCCCGGCGTGCTCGGCTTCGTAATTGCCCGGGGTCGCCGAGACAAAAATGGTCTGTGGGCTGACCCCTTCCCACTCGTCAAAACGCATCGGCCGGTTATCCAGTGCCGACGGCAGACGGAAGCCGTATTCGACGAGGGTTTCCTTGCGCGAACGGTCGCCCTTATACATCGCGCCGACCTGCGGCACGCTGACGTGGGATTCGTCGATCACCAGCAAGGCATCGGCCGGCAGGTAATCGTAGAGCGTCGGCGGCGCAGCGCCGGCCGGACGCCCGGACAGATAGCGCGAGTAGTTTTCGATACCGTTGCAATAACCCAGTTCGAGGATCATTTCCAGATCAAAACGGGTGCGCTGCTCCAGCCGCTGGGCTTCGACCAGTTTGTTGTTGCTGCGCAGGTATTCGAGGCGTTCCTGCAGTTCGACCTTGATGTGTTCGATGGCGTCGAGCAGGGTTTCCCGAGGCGTCACATAGTGGCTCTTTGGGTAGAAGGTGAAACGCGGCATCTTGCGGATGACTTCGCCGGTCAGCGGGTCGAACGCGGAAATGCTTTCGACTTCGTCATCGAACAGCTCGATACGGATCGCTTCCAGATCGGATTCCGCCGGGTAGATATCGATCACATCGCCGCGTACCCGGAAGGTCGCGCGGGCAAAATCCATGTCATTGCGGGTGTATTGCAGGTCGGCCAGACGCCGTAGCAGCGCACGCTGATCGAGTTTGTCGCCGCGATCGACATGCAGCACCATCTTCAAATAGGTTTCCGGGCTGCCCAGACCGTAGATACACGACACCGTGGTGACGATGATCGCGTCCTTGCGCTCGAGCAGCGCTTTGGTCGCGGACAGACGCATCTGCTCGATGTGGTCGTTGATCGACGCGTCCTTCTCGATGAAGGTGTCGGACGACGGCACATAGGCTTCGGGCTGATAGTAGTCGTAGTAGGAAACGAAGTATTCAACGGCGTTATTCGGGAAAAACGCCTTGAACTCGCCGTACAACTGCGCGGCGAGGGTCTTGTTCGGCGCCAGCACCAGCGTCGGGCGCTGAATCTGCGAGATGACATTGGCGATACTGAAGGTCTTGCCCGAGCCGGTCACACCGAGCAGCGTCTGGTGCGCCAGCCCGGCTTCGATACCCTCGACCAATTGGCGAATGGCTTCCGGTTGATCGCCGGCGGGCTCGAAGCGGGTGACGAGCTGGAATTCGGACATATACACCTCTGGGATCGCGGCATTCCGAACAAAGCGGAGCACCACGGGGACGACCGTAAACGACCGGTGTCGCGCAAGAAAAAACCTGGATTGTGCTCAATGTGGTGGCGATTGCCTCACCTTTCAAGGCAAACGTCCTACATCCGGTAAAGACTCTGACACGCGCAGTCGACTAACGGTCAAGAAATAATCGGAAAAACTTGCCTGAAAAGCCGAATCGCCTGTCGCCATTGTTCCGTAATGGCCTCTATACTAGCTCCCCGTTTGTGCACCGCTCTAGTGCATCCGGCTGGAGCGCGACACGTCCCTCCATTCTCCATTCAGAGCCGCCGCAATAATGAGCCTGTTCTCCGCTGTCGAAATGGCACCCCGCGATCCAATCCTGGGCCTCAACGAAGCATTCAACGCCGATACCCGGACCACCAAGGTCAACCTGGGCGTGGGTGTTTACTGCAACGAAGAGGGGCGAATTCCACTTCTGCGCGCCGTGATCGAAGCCGAGACGATTCGCGTCGCTCAACACGCTTCGCGCGGTTACCTGCCGATCGATGGCATCGCCGCCTACGACCAGGCCGTGCAAAAGCTGCTGTTCGGCAATGACTCGCCGCTGATCAGCGCCGGTCGTGTCATCACCACTCAGGCCGTCGGCGGGACCGGCGCACTGAAAATCGGTGCCGACTTCCTCAAGCAACTGCTGCCGAACGCTGTCGTGGCGATCAGCGACCCGAGCTGGGAAAACCACCGCGCCCTGTTCGAAACCGCCGGTTTCCCGGTGCAAAACTACCGTTACTACGACGCTGCCACCCACGACGTAAACCGTGCCGGCATGCTCGAAGACCTCAACGCCCTGCCGAACGGCTCGATCGTTATCCTCCACGCCTGCTGCCACAACCCGACCGGCGTCGACCTGACCCCGGCGGACTGGAACAACGTGCTGGACGTGGTTAAAGCCAAAGGTCACGTACCGTTCCTCGACATGGCCTACCAGGGCTTTGGCGACGGTATCGACGAAGACGCCGCTGCCGTGCGCCTGTTCGCTGAATCCGGCCTGACCTTCTTCGTTTCGAGCTCGTTCTCCAAGTCGTTCTCGCTGTACGGCGAGCGCGTTGGCGCCCTGTCGATCATCAGCGAATCGAAAGAAGAAAGCGCGCGCGTGCTGTCGCAAGTCAAACGCGTGATCCGCACCAACTACTCCAACCCGCCGACCCACGGCGCAAGCATCGTAGCGGCCGTGCTGAACAGCCCGGAACTGCGCGCACAGTGGGAAGCCGAGCTGGCTGAAATGCGTCTGCGCATTCGTGGCATGCGCGAGCAGATGGTTGCCCTGCTGGCCGAGAAAGCGCCGGGCCGCGACTTCAGCTTCGTCGGTCGTCAGCGCGGCATGTTCTCCTACTCCGGCCTGACCACTGAGCAAGTGCATCGCCTGCGCAACGAGTTCGGCATCTACGCCCTGGATACCGGTCGTATCTGTGTGGCAGCGCTGAACCAGAGCAACATCAAGGCAGTAACGGATGCGATTGTTCAGGTCATCTGATTTCGCTGCGTGATGAAAAACGGGAAGCCTTGGGGCTTCCCGTTTTTTTATTGCCACGAAACAATCCCCATACCCTCTAAACTGCACACAAATCCCATTGTAGGAGTGAGCCTGCTCGCGATAGCGTTTTTTCAGCCGAAGCATCACTGTCTGACACACCGCTATCGCGAGCAGGCTCACTCCTACAGGGTTTTGTGTTTATCCGAGTATTTTGTGAGAAGCCAAATGAAAAACGACAACCTGCGCGCCGACCGTGACGATCTGGATGACTTCATCCCCCGCGCCTCAGCCAAACGCGAAAAAAGCCTGGTGCTGCAAGTAGCGTCCGGGGTGTTTCTCGGTGGTCTGGCGCTGTGGCTGGTGCAACTGGCGGCCACCGCGGCTTACGCCAAACTGATGATGGGCACCATCACCTTCGGCAGTTAAGCCAGTTCGCTCGCACGCTGACTCGCGGCATCGTCATAAACGACGTACAGCGATTCGGCGATCTGGCTTTTGATCGCCTTGGTGCTTTCAAGGCCCAGGACGAAGCCTTCGGCCTTGCCACCGGCGCGGTTCAATTCCTCAGCGGTGCTGGCCTGGGTGATTGCATCAAAGAGTTTTTCGGCGTGGGGACCGACGCCTTTGGGCAGGCTGATTTGCGCGATGCTCATGCGAACACCTCGCTGTTACAGGACAAACGGTTCATGACGCGGACCTTTTTCGGCAAATGGCCGGCAGCGCGTGTGACCACTTCCGGGCAGCCATGGTAGACCTCTGCTGCGGTTCTGGTAACCGCCAATCGCTGACAAGTCATCGTCCGTCCCGAGAATTCATTTAATTTTTCAGCCCATGCTTGACTTCTCTTTTTGAATCAGTAACATACGCACCAATTCCGCAATAGCTCAGTTGGTAGAGCAAATGACTGTTAATCATTGGGTCCCTGGTTCGAGTCCAGGTTGTGGAGCCAAATAGCAAAGCCCCTGAATCGAAAGATTCAGGGGCTTTTTTGTGGGCGCTCGAAAAGATCAGAAGATCGCAGCCTTCGGCAGCTCCTACAGATTCAGCGTTCATCCGCAGAATCGGCGGAGTATGAGATCTGTGTAGGAGCTGCCGAAGGCTGCGATCTTTTGATCTTGAAATGAAAAAGGGCCGATCTGCGGTTAACAGATCGACCCTTTTCTATTCAGCTACAGCGGTCAGACATGCTCGCTGCTTTTCACCTGCACCTTCGGCGCACCGTGCCCATGATCGTGATCATCAGGCTCGATCACCGGCACTTCCTTGCCATCGCAGTCATGCAGCTTACCGTCGCTGAAGTAATCGCCTTCACGCAGCGCCGCCAGATCGCGATAGCGCAGGGTCCGCTCTTCCGCCGCCGCAAACACCGACTGCTGATCCGAGTTACCGGCGGTGAAGTGGTTGAACGCCAGGTTGAGCAGGATCGCCATGATCGCCGACGAGCTGATGCCCGAATGGAAAATGGTCGCGAACCAGCTTGGGAAGTGATCGTAGAAGTTCGGCGCAGCAATCGGGATCATGCCGAAACCGATCGAGGTGGCGACGATGATCAGGTTGACGTTGTTGCGGTAATCCACCTTGGACAGCGTGCGGATACCACTCGCCGCCACCGTACCGAACAGCACGATACCGGCGCCGCCCAGTACTGAAGTCGGCACGGCTGCGATTACTCGCCCCATGAACGGCAGCAGGCCAAGAATCACCAGAAAGATGCCGCCAGTCGCCACTACATAGCGGCTCTTGATCCCGGTCACCGCCACCAGCCCGACGTTCTGGGCGAAGGCGCTCTGGGTGAACGAACCGAAAATCGGCGCAAACATACTCGACAGCATGTCCGCCCGCAGGCCATTGCCCAGACGTTTGGAATCGACTTTGGTGCCGATGATTTCACCGACCGCCAGAATGTCTGCCGACGTTTCTACCAGCGTCACCATGACCACGATGCACATCGACAGGATCGCGGCGAAGTGGAAGGTCGGCATGCCGAAGTGGAACGGCGTCGGGAAGCCGAACATCGGCCCGGTGGTGACGCTGGAGAAATCCGCCATGCCGAGGAACACCGCCAGCACCGTGCCGATCACCATGGCCAACAGGATCGACAGACGCGAGATGGTCGAGCTGCCGACTTTGCTCAGCAACAGCACCAATACCAGCGTCACCGCCGCCAGACCGATGTTCTGCATGCTGCCGAAATCCGGCGCGTGACTGTTGCCGCCCATCGCCCAGCGTGCGGCCACCGGCATCAGCGTCAGGCCGATGGTGGTGATCACGATACCGGTGACCAAGGGCGGAAAGAACTTGGTGATTCGCGAGAACACCGGCGTGATCAGTAACCCGATCAAGGACGCCGCTATCACCGCGCCGAGCACCGACTGGAAGCCGCCCTCCCCGCCACTGCTGACGATTGCGACCATGGTCGCCACGCCGGAGAACGACACACCCTGCACCAGCGGCAACTGACAGCCAAAAAACGGCAGACCCAGGGTTTGCAGCAGCGTCGCCAGGCCCCCCGCAAACAATGAAGCAGCAATCAGCAAACCGATGTCCGCCGGCGACAGGCCGGCCGCCTGGCCGATGATCAGTGGCACCGCAACGATACCGCCGTACATGGTCAGAACATGTTGCAGGCCGTAAGCCATATTCGCGCCGACCCCGAGATTTTCGTCCTCGGGCCGTTGGTGTGAAACATGGGGCGTTTTCATGGTGGGGGGTTCCCTGGTTTTTGTTATGCGCACACTGTATTCAAAACTCGCGACAAGTGTCCATGCTTTTGTATACAAAATATCCGGGGAGGGTTACTCGTCACTCAAACGGCCTGATGACTTGAGTACCCCCTCATCACGTGGCGCGATCAAAAGCCATGCCGTACGGATCAACGGATGCCCCCCGCCCGGCAAGAAAAGGAAGTCACCATGAGTGGAAAACCCGCTGCACGCGCCACAGACGCCACAACCTGCCCTGCCCATGCGGCGCAGAAAATAGTTGCCGGCTCTCCCGACGTATTCTTCGATGGTTTGCCAGCCGCGCGCCTCGGCGACACAGCCTCTTGCGGCAGTTCCATCAGCGGCAACATTTCCGCAACCGTCTTCATCAACGGTAAAAACGCCGCCACCCAAGGCAGTCTTGGTAGCCATGGCGACGTTATCGTCGGCGGTTCCGGAACCGTCATCATTGGCCAGAGCGGCGGTGGCGCTGCGATCAGCCCCGTTCAGCCGATCAACCTCGGTTTCGACGAACAGTTCACGTTGCTGGACGCCGACGGCGAGCCTGTCCCGGACTTCGCTTACAAAATCACCACCGCGTCCGGCAAGGTAATCTGCGGCATCACCAATGAGCGCGGACTGACCCAGAGAGTCTCGACCCGAGCGAGCGAACTGCTGCATCTGGAGCCTGACGACCTGGCCTGAGCAGGAAAAACCAGTGGCTGAATTCACCTGAAGGGAGTTGTAACCAGCATGGCGCAGGCAATACTCAACAATAACCGGGCTCCCTCGAACCGGCAGAGTGGCAGTACGCATCCCGCAGTCGTTGTCACCAAATACACCAAACGGGCTGACGAAAACGGCTGGCTGAGTGTAAAACTCGAACCTAAAGGCACGCTCGTCGCCCTCTGCGAATACACCAAAGTGACCTTCACCAAGGAGTCCGGTGGTCGAACCTACTTCCGGATCGCCGACGGCAATTCGGAGTTCGTCGGGCAGACGGCCAGCCTGAAAACCGAAAATGCCTTGAAGTACCTGATGGACACCCCGCCAACGGCGCCTGCCACCGTCAAGGTCAAGTACACCGGCGCACCGGCCCATGCGGTCTCGGAGTTCAAAGGCAAACTGCTGCAGCAATGGGCACAGGTCAGCTTCAATGGCAAAACGGCGAAGGTGACGCTGAACAGCCAGTGGGGCGGCGAATTTACCCCGATCCCACCCGGACGCCATCGGATCATGGCGCCTGACCGCTCCCACGGAAATATCTCCACGGATGGCTACAAGGTACAAGGTAATCTGCATTGCACCGACGTCTGGTTTCCAATCGAACTGCAAGGTACAGAAGGCAACAGCAGCCGTTACATCCATGTCGGTCATTTGTCCGACGGCTGTGTCACCTTTTATGAGTTGATAAAATGGAACGACATCTACGACTACCTGATCTGCCGGCGAGTCAAAGGTGAAGGCGGGAAATATGTCGGTGAATTGCTGGTGGAGAAATAATTGAAACGGTTGCTACTTATCCGATGGATACCCGCGCTGCTGCTGGTCATTGCCAGCAGTGCCAGTGCCAGTGCCGACTTTGGCTGTGATGACTTTCTTTCGAAGCTCGCAGACAAGCCATCGTTTGTTGAATTCAAAGGCTGCAAACAGGCGCTTGACCGCATGGGCCAGCCATTTTCAGCCAGCTATGAAGTATCCGGGGCCAATGCTTCGAAAGCCGAACAGTACCTTGAACAGCACTTCGGGATTTTGCCGATCACGCGCGCCTGTTGTGTCTGGGACTCGACCCAAAATGGTTTCAGAGATCCAGCAACAGGCATCAACTACCTCATCAGCATTGGCTCAGAGGAAACAGAGGTCAGGCAACGGGAGTCGTGGGCCAAGATCAATCGCTTCACGATCCAGGTCGATGCTTACGCTGAGGATCCCTGACCAGGCTGGATAAGGCGTCCGAGCACCGGCTTCAACAACTGTGGACTCGCGACCCGTATCCCGAACTCAACCTCAATCAGATCGAGTAGATCCTCGACGTCCGCGACCTCACGCCGCTCGCTCTCGGCGCCCATGCGATGAATGGCGAAACTGCCGTTGTTCAGCGTCTTGCGCCAGCCATCGCCGGTACGCGCGACCATCAGACGTTGGGAAAACGGTGACTCGGGGTGTGTCGAGACGTACCAGTTGCCGATGGTGTAATCGATGTCTTCCTGGCGTTGCAGATCGAACAGGTACATCGATCGCCACTCACCCGCCACCTTGGCACGCAGCATGTAGCCGTCGGCCTGTTTTTCAATGCGATAAGGTTCGTGAGGGGTCGCTTGCTCAGTCTCGGTATCGAGAAGCAGCGGCGCGGTCGGCACCATGCCACCGAAACCGACATCGGTGATGTAGCGCACATCGTCGATGGTCACCAGACTCAAACGGTGTGTACGCGCTGTCCAACTGCCTTCGGGCTGATTCATTACCACGCGCCCGCTGATGGCCCGAGCTTCGAACCCCAGTTCCAGCAACAGGGCAAAGAACAGGTTATTCAGTTCATAGCAGTAACCACCGCGCCCACCGAGCAAGACTTTTTCTTCAATGGACGGCAGGTCGATCAACACCGGCGCCCCGCTGATCGTCGCCAGGTTCTCGAACGGAAACACGCCGGTATGACGCAATTGCAGCAGACGCAGGGTCGCAAGTGTCGGTTCCGGTGGCTTTTCAAAACCCAGACGTTGCAGGTACAGCTTCCGATTCGTCAGGCGTGGCTCACTCATTGCTCGATCCTTATGCATGGGGCCGCAGGTCACTGCGTTGATGGTCGCCATGTATACGGGATCCGGCACTGTTTTCGACAATTGATTTCGCCAATCGCCTGCTAGCGTTTCTTGCGTGAACCGATACGGATCCACGTCGGCGCATGGTCACTGGCGTGCGGTTCGTTGCGCACCCATGCGTCTACGCCGGCTTCATGCAGATAAGGACTCAGCGCCGGGTTGAGCAGCAGATGATCGATGCGCAGACCGGAGTTGGTTTGCCAGTGTTGGCGGAAGTAGTCCCAGAAGGTGTAGAGCCGATCCTCGGGATACAGATGCCGCAGCGAATCGGTCCAGCCCTGATCGAGCAAGCGCTGATAACACTCGCGACTCTCAGGTTGCAGCAGCGCATCCTTGAGCCAGGAACGGGTGTTGTAGATGTCCATGTCGGTGGGTACGACGTTGTAGTCACCGGCCAGTACCACCGGGTGATCGCTGCTTTGCAAATCCTTCGCATACGCGATGAGCCGTTCGAACCAGGCCAGTTTGTAATCGAATTTCGGTCCCGGTTGCGGGTTGCCATTGGGCAGGTACAGGCAGCCGACCAGCACGCCGTGCACCGCCGCTTCCAGATAACGGCTGTGCTTGTCATCCGGATCGCCGGGCAAACCGCGACGACTTTCCAGCGGTTGCGCGTCGCGGGCGAGAATCGCCACGCCGTTCCACGAAGCCTGGCCCTGCCATATCGCGCCGTAGCCGGCGGCCTCCAGCTCTGCGGCGGGGAATGCCGTGTCGACAGACTTGAGTTCTTGCAGGCAGGCGATGTCCGGTTGCTCGCGCTTGAGCCAATCCAGCAGATTCGGCAAACGTGCGCGCAGGCCGTTGACGTTGTAGGTGGCGATCCGCAGGTTTTTCATCGGCTGAGGCTCCTGCCCATGGGCTGTGAAAATTCTGACCTCGTGAACATCGCGCCGGTTGCATCGGATCCATCCGCTGCGGCGTAATAGGCGCTCGCCATTCGCCCGCTCCGCCGAGACCTGAATCCCATGCAAACCACGCTGCAAGGTCAGCGCATCCTTTTGCGCCCGCTCCAGTATTCAGATGCCGCTGCCCTGCTCCACGCTGCCGCTGACGGCGAATTGTGGAACCTCACCGTCACGGTCGTGCCGTCGGCGAGCACCGTCGACAGCTACCTGAAAAAAGCCCTCGATGGCCGTGACGCCGGCTCGGTGCTGCCGTTTGTCATTGTGCTCAAAGAGAGCGGCGAAGTGATCGGCTCTACACGTTTCTGGAAGATCGACCCGCTCAATCGCAAGCTGGAAATCGGTAGCAGCTGGATTTCCGCGAGCTGGCAAAAATCCTTCGTCAACACCGAAGCCAAATACCTGATGCTGCGCCACGCCTTCGACGTGCTCGATTGCGTGCGCGTGCAGTTCACCACCGACGAGAACAACCAGAAGTCACGTAACGCGATCCTGCGCCTTGGCGCGCAACAGGAAGGCATCGTCCGCCACGAGCGGATCATGCCGGACGGACGCAAGCGCAACTCGGTACGTTTCAGCATCATCGACGACGAGTGGCCGCAGGTACGCTTGCACCTGGAACAGAAACTCGCCGGCAACCGGTAATGCTCAGGTGCGATTGCGCAACCATTGTAGAAAGCCTTTTTTCGCCACCACCACCGGCGCTTCCTCGGTCAGCGATTGCGCCTTGTGCAGGCGGTAATCGAGCAAGGTTTTCATGGCATCGCTGATATCGTGGCGAGCGTCCAGACACGGCTTCAGGTAAGTCTTCTCGATGCGGTACAGGGCGCAGAAGGTTTTCGCGGCAAACTTGGCCGGCACAGAAGAATCGGAAAGTATGCCGGCCTCGCCGATCACTTCGCCGGGGCCCATGCGCCCGGACTCGAACGGCGTGCCATGGCGGGTCAAGGTCACCGTGACCACACCCGACTCGATAATGAACAAGTGATCGCTGACCTCCCCCGCCTCAAGAATCGCCTCGCCGGCACGGAAGGTTTGCAGGGTCATGTTCTGGCTGAAGGTTTCTTTCTCTTCCTGGCGTAACGTCGAGAAAATCGGCGAGCTGTCGAGCAATGCCCGTGGCCGCGAAAGGTTGGCCGGCGCACCGTTTTCATTGCTCGATAGCAAACTCACCCCGGACGCCTGCAAGTGCCGATAGGCCAGATCGAACAGCTGATTACGCACCACACGCTTCTCGCCCATCGAGGCGACGAAACCGCTGATCTCGTATTCCGCACCGCTACTGCCGGAGCTTTTCAGCGCCACACTGGGCGCGGGAGTATCGAGCAACTGACGACAGCCCTGCATCGCCCGCTCCAGCGCATCGATCACTGAATTGGGCCGCGCGTGCGGGCTGACCTGCACGCTGACCGCGACACCGAACATATTGCTCGGCCGACTGAAGTTGATGATCTTGGCTTTGGCCGCCAGTGAGTTGGGAATCACCGCCATGCTGCCCTGGCTGGTTTGCAGGCGTGTGGCGCGCCAGTCGATGTCGGTGACCCGGCCTTCGGTGCCGTCGATGGAAATCCAGTCATCCAGTTGATAGGGCTTGGTGGTGTTGAGGACGATCCCGGAGAACACATCGCTGAGCGTGCTCTGCAAGGCCAGACCGACGATGATCGCCAACGCTCCGGAGGTGGCCAGCACGCCTTTGACTGGCAGATCCAGCACGTACGCCAGCGCGGCAATGATCGCGATGAGGAAAATCACCGCGCCGAGCAAATCCTGCAACAGCCGCCCGGTGTGCCCGACCCGTTGCATCATCACCGCGCCGATCAACACCGTCAGGGTGCGCGCACCGAACAGCCACCAGCCAATCTGCAACCCGGTCGCTGCCAGGTGCAGCGGCACGTTGTCGGCCCACGGTGCGGGCTCCATCGGGTTGAGGCCTTCGTTGAACAGCAACACGCTGAACAAGGCGAAAATCAGCACCCGCACCAGCAGTTTCCACTCGCTGCCATGGGAGCTGATCAAGCGCCACAGACCGAGATCGAGAAGGATCAGGATCAACGCGCAAAATAACGGATGTTCGGTGAGCAGAGACAGCATCAAACAACTCCGACGAAGGCCAATCGCGAGAAGATCGCACAGATTGGGACAGTGTAGGAGCAATTGATTTCACAGCATGAACACGCCCGCAAAAACACCACAAAACCCATGTAGGAGCTGCCGCAGGCTGCGATCTTTTGATCTTGAAAAAACAACATCAAAAGATCGCAGCCTGTGGCAGCTCCTACACAGGTTTACGGGGTGGCGGGTTATTTATCGTTGCTCAGGCTGTTGTAGCTGGTGAACAGGTTGCGGTAGTCCGGGATGTGGTTGGAGAACAGCGTGCCCAGCCCTTCAATATCGTTGCGCCAGTCGCGGTGCAGTTCGCAGGCCAGCCCGAACCAGGTCATCAATTGCGCGCCAGCGCTGGACATACGATTCCATGCCGAATCGCGGGTCAGTTCGTTGAACGTACCCGAAGCATCGGTGACCACGAACACATCAAAGCCTTCTTCCAGTGCCGACAGCGCCGGGAATGCCACGCACACTTCCGTCACCACACCGGCGATGATCAACTGCTTCTTGCCGGTCGCCTTGATCGCCTTGACGAAATCCTCGTTGTCCCAGGCGTTGATCTGGCCTGGACGGGCGATGTACGGCGCGTCCGGGAACAGCGCTTTCAGCTCCGGCACCAGCGGGCCATTGGGGCCGGTTTCAAAACTGGTGGTGAGGATCGTCGGCAGCTTGAAGTACTTGGCCAGATCGGCCAGTGCCAGCACGTTGTTCTTGAACTTGTCCGGATCAATATCGCGTACCAGCGACAGCAGCCCGGCCTGGTGGTCGACCAGCAGCACTGCGGCGTTGTTCTTGTCCAGACGTTTGTATTGAGTGGTCATAGCAGTAATCCTCGCGGGTGGTAGAGGCCGACGGGGGTCGGCCTCAGGGGACTCGATCAGCGCTGGGAATCCAGCACTTCGTGTTCGTTCGCGACTTGCTGAGCCTTGAGGTAGCTCTCGATCAGCAATTGATAATGCGGCATGGCCTGGGCGTAGACCGCCGCCCACTGTTCGGCATCGGGACGGTTCCACGAGCCTTGCAGCTCGGAAAGCGTAGCCATGATGTCGATCGGCACCACCCCGGCCTGGGCCAAACGGGCAACGGTCAGATCAGTGGCGAGTTTTGAGTGATTGCCGGACGCGTCGACCACGGCAAACACCCTGTAGCCTTCGTGCACGGCGGCGATGGACGGGAACGCCAGGCACACGCTGGTCAGGGTTCCGGCGATCACCAACGTCTTCTTGCCGGTGGCTTTGACCGCTGCGTGAAATTCCGGATTGTCCCAGGCATTGATTTCGCCTTTGCGCGCCACGTATTGCGCATGCGGCGCCGCTTCGTGAATCTCCGGGATCAACGGCCCGTTCGGTCCTTGCGGCACGGAGGCGGTGGTGATTACCGGCATCCTCAACAGGGTCGCGGCTTTGGCCAGCGCAACGGCATTGGCGCGCAATTGCGGCACGTCGATGTCCTTGACGATCTGGAACAGACCGCTCTGGTGGTCGATCAGCAACATCGCTGCGTCGCTGGCATCGATGGTCGGTTTGTGGCCGTCGAAGTTCGCTGCATTGACAGTGTTCATGTGCGTGTCCTCTTTTCTATAGGCGACAGCCATCCCTGGCCTGCGAACCGGCCTACGCATCCTGTGTAGAGCGGAGTGGTGGTGCGTTAAGCGTGCATCTGGCCGAAGCGGCCGGACTGGAAGTCGGCGAACGCCTGATGGATTTCCTGCTCGGTGTTCATCACGAACGGGCCGTGGCCGACGATCGGTTCGTCGATCGGCTCGCCGCTGAGCAGCAACACCATCGCGTCCTGGCTGGCTTCGAGCGTCATCTGATGGCCGTCACGCTCGAACAGCGCCAACTGCCCTTCGCGCACCGATTCCACACCGTTGACCTGCACCGAGCCTTTGAGCACCACCAGAGCGGTGTTGCGGCCTTCATGCAGATCCAGCGTCAGCAACTTGCCGGCGTTGAGGCGCAAGTCCCACACGTCGATCGGTGTGAAGGTGCGCGACGGGCCTTTGTGGCCCTCGAACTCACCGGCGATCAGCCGCAAGCGGCCGGCATTGTCCTTGAGCGCGATGCTCGGAATGTCGCTGTCGAGAATGGTCTGGTAGCCCGGCGCGGCCATTTTGTCCTTGGCCGGCAGGTTGACCCACAACTGGACCATTTCCAGTTTGCCGCCGGTTTTGGCGAAGTTTTCCGAATGGAACTCCTCGTGGAGGATCCCGGAAGCCGCGGTCATCCATTGCACATCGCCCGGGCCGATCACACCGCCACTACCGGTCGAGTCGCGGTGCTGCACTTCGCCTTCATAAACGATAGTCACGGTTTCGAAACCACGGTGCGGATGCTGACCAACGCCACGCCGTTCGGAGGTCGGGGTGAAATCGGCAGGGCCAGCGTGATCGAGCAGCAGGAACGGGCTGATGTGTTTGCCCAGGTTGTCGTAGGAAAACAGCGTGCGAACCGGGAAACCATCGCCGACCCAATGGCCGCGCGGGCTGGTATAGATACCGATGATGTTTTTCATGGTTGTCTCCAATGGGGTGAGTGATGCGATGGATTAAGCTTAAATCCATGACCATTAATGCACTAGACTGCAAAAATCAGCCTTAGCGTTCTATCTGGAGAACGATGGTGGAAGACCTCAATACCCTCTACTACTTCACCCAAGTGGTCGAACACCACGGTTTCGCCGCTGCCGGGCGCGCACTGGACATGCCCAAATCAAAACTCAGCCGGCGTATTTCCGAACTGGAAGAGCGCCTCGGCGTACGCCTGCTGCACCGCACCAGCCGCCATTGCTCGCTGACCGAAATCGGCCAGGCGTATTACCAGCGCTGCCTGGCCATGCGCGTCGAAGCCGAAAGCGCCGCCGAGCTGATCGAACGTAACCGCTCCGAACCGCAGGGGCTGGTGCGCCTGAGTTGCCCGACGGCGCTGCTTAACTCGTGGGTCGGGCCGATGCTCACGCGTTACATGCTCAAGTACCCGCTGGTGGAGTTGTTCATCGAGAGCACTAATCGCCGCGTCGATCTGCTGCACGAAGGCTTCGACATTGCCTTGCGCGTGCGCTTTCCGCCGCTGGAGAACACCGACATGGTCATGAAGGTGCTGGGCAACAGCACGCAATCGGTGGTCGGTAGCCCACAGTTTGTCGAACGCCTGTCGTCACCGCCCTCGCCCGCTGACCTCAATGGTTTGCCGAGCCTGCATTGGGGCGCGGCGCAGCGTGAATATCAATGGGAGTTGCTGGGGCCGAATGACCACACGGCGCTGATCCGCCACACGCCGCGGATGGTCACCGATGATTTGATCGCGTTGCGTCAGGCGGTGATTGCCGGGGTTGGCGTGGCGCACTTGCCGAGTGTGGTGGTGCGTGAGGATATTGCCGCCGGACGCGTCGTCGAGCTGATTCCGGGTTGGGCGCCGAAGTGCGGGGTGGTGCATGCGATCTTTCCGTCGCGGCGCGGGTTGTTACCGTCGGTGCGCACGTTGATTGATTTTCTCGGCGAGGAGTTTGCCCACAGTGACATTGCCTGAATCGGTGGTGCGTCCGCTCGCGAAGAGGCCAGCCCGGACAACACAAATCCTGGAAAAGATTCATGACTTCTGATCAACAGTGCTTTGCCCCACCAGCGGTTTTTCTCAACGATTCAGACACGGATACTCCTGCCCATTCCCACTGCAACCCTGGAGTCTTTCATGTCTGTACCCGCTTTCGGTCTTGGTACGTTTCGTCTGCAAGGCCAAGTGGTCATCGATTCGGTGAGCACCGCCCTTGAACTCGGCTACCGGGTCATCGACACCGCGCAAATCTACGAAAACGAAGCCGATGTCGGCGCGGCCATTGCGGCCAGCGGCATCCCACGCGACGAGCTGTTCCTCACCAGCAAGGTCTGGGTCGCCAACTTCGCCAAGGATCGTTTGATCGACAGCCTCAAGGAGAGCCTGCAGAAATTGCAGACCGACTACCTCGACCTGACGTTGATTCACTGGCCATCGCCGGAAAACCAGGTACCGGTCGAAGAATTCATGGGCGCGCTGCTGGAGGCCAAGCGCCTGGGCCTGACCCGGCAGATCGGTGTGTCCAACTTCACCATCGACTTGATGAAACAGGCCATCGCGGCCGTCGGTGCCGACAACATCGCAACCAATCAGATCGAACTGCATCCGTACCTGCAGAACCGCAAGGTAGTCGAGTTTGCCCGCAGCCAAGGCATCCACATCACCTCGTACATGACCCTCGCCTACGGTGAAGTGTTGAAAGATTCGTTGCTCCAGCAGATCGCCGAACGCCTGCAGGCGACGCCGGCACAAGTCACCCTGGCCTGGGCGATGCAGTCGGGCTACGCGGTGATCCCGTCGTCGACCAAACGTGACAACCTGCAAAGCAATCTTGCTGCCACCGCGCTGACGCTAAGCGACGCCGATATGGCGCTGATTGCCACACTCGATCGCGGCCATCGCCTGACCAGCCCGAAAGGCATCGCGCCTGATTGGGACTGACCCGACACGCGTCAGATGTGTAGACGTTGCGCGAGGCTGGCCATGGCCTCGCGCAACGTCTCGACCGCGATACCCAGCGTTGCCGCTTGCGCCTGTTGACTCGCCAGCTCCAGATCAACACACGCCGCCACTACCCGCGCTGCGCCCACCATCTGCGCCCCGCCCTTGATGTGATGAGTGAGCTCACGCAGCCCTGCGCGATCCTGCTCAGGCTGCAAATCATCAAGGCGTTGCAGATCGAGCTGCAAACTGTTCAACACTTCCTTGCGCAACTGTTCGATCAGGGCATGATCATCCCCGGCCATTTGCTCCAGGGTGCTCAGGTCGATTTCCGCCAACACCGGCGTTTCGCCGGGGGCAGCCGCGATGTCGCAATGACTGGCCGCCGTCAATGCCTGCGCCAGGTCGTGCAAGCGGATCGGCTTGAACAGACATTCGTCCATGCCGGCATTCAGGCAGCGCGTGCGCTCCTCAACCTGAGCGTTGGCGGTAAAGCCGAGGATCAGACAGGGTTCGCGACCAGCCGTTGCTTCTTCATCACGAATGGCCTGCGCCAGTTGATAACCGTTGCGCCGCGGCATGTTGCAATCGGTGATCACCACATCGAACGCCTGTGCACGCCAGCGCTCCAGCCCTTCATCGCCGTTCACGGTGTCGACCGTACGATGGCCGAGTTCACTCAACTGCCAGCACAGCAGCAAGCGGTTCACCGGATGATCGTCCACCACCAGAACACTCAATGAACACGTAGCGGCGATCAGTGTGTAGGACGGCGCCGGGGCCTGAGCGAGGGCTTCCAACAGCGGCAGCTCGAGGCTGACTTCGACCTGCGTTCCTTCGCCCTGTGCACTGTCGAGTCGCAGCGTGCCGCCCATCATTTCGCAGAGGCTGCGACTGATCACCAGACCCAGTCCGGAGCCGCTGCGGGCCGCTTGCGAATCAGCGCCCGCCTGCACGAACGGGCTGAACAGCCGTCGCCGATCGTCGTCGCTGATCCCCACCCCACTGTCTTCAATCAGTACCTTCACCGCCAGGTGTTCGGCGACCATTGCGGTCACCACCAGCCGCAGACTGACCTCGCCCTCCTCGGTGAACTTGATCGCGTTGCTCAACAGATTCGACAGCACCTGTTTGAAGCGCGTCGGGTCGATCAGCACGTCAACATCGCTGCGAGCATCAAGTTCGATGTGCCACAACAAACGCTTCTGGCGCGCCAGCCCTTCAAACACCCGACACACCGACACCACCAGTTCGCGCAGGTTGGCGCGTTCCGGCGCGAGGGACAAATGCCCGGTCTCGATCCGTGCGATGTCGAGAATGTCGCCGATCAGCGCCAGCAATTGTTGCCCGGCATTGGAGGCCACCTGAATGGCCAAACGATCGGTCTGGCCTTCCTCGGCGCGCTTCAAGGCCAGTTCAAGCATGCCGATCAAGGCGTTCATCGGTGTACGGATTTCATGGCTCATGGTCGCCAGAAACGTGGTTTTCGCTCGATTGGCGTCGTCCGCCGCCTCCTTGGCTTCCTGCAATTGCTGCAACCATTGCTGGCGCCGACGAATCTGCTGGCGCTGAAAAACGATCCAGGCCAGCGCCAGCGCCAGCAACACCGCGGCACCGGCAAAGCCCAGCAGAATTTCGCGACGATGCCGTAACCAGTAACTGTCATCCACAACCACATCGTGGCTCCAGCGCTCAACCAATTCGTCCATCTGTTGCGGGGCGATGCTCAGTAAAGCCTTGTTCAGGATCGAATGCAGTGCCGGCATGTGCGGCGCCGTCGCCAGCGCAATGCGCGCCGGTTGATCACCGACCGTGCCGCTGATGCGCAGACGCTCGCGGTAGTGACGGGCGATCAGAAAGCGCGCTACCAGCAACGAGCTGACCGTGGCGTCGACCTGGCCTTTGGCGATCAACGCCATGCCTTCGGCGGGGCTTTTGACTTCGATCAGACGGATGCGCGGCACCCGTTCCAATAAATATCCGCGTAACGGATGGCCGCGATAAATCGCCAGCCGTTTATCGTTCAGATCATCAAGGTTGAGCGGTCCCTGCACGGTGATTGCACTGACCAGCACAAACGGATTGTTCAGATAGGCGCGGGTAAATTGCAGTTCGGTTTCGCGCTCGCTGCTCGGTGTCACCACCGGCAATACATCGAGTTCACCGGCCTTGAGCTGTTCGATCTGGCGATCCAGCGACGTTCCGCGCACAACTTCGAAGTTCAGCCCGCTACGCTGGCTGATCAAGCTCAGCAGTTGCGCCGACAGCCCGCTGAAACGGCCATCGGCATCAAAAAAAGTCAGCGGTGCGAAATCTTCGATGGCACCGACGCGCACCACCGGATGCTGGTCCAGCCACTCCTGCTCGCTGGCACTGAGTTGCACCCGCGACTGTTCAGCCATTTCGGCAAGGCCTGCGCTCCAGCGTTGCTCGATACGTTGCCGGCGCTCCATGGGGATGGCCGTCAACGCTTTATCGACGATGCGTTTGAGGCGCGCGTCGCTGCGCAACAGGGCAAAGCCGAACGAATTGGCGTCCAGTCCCGCCGGGCCGGCCAACTGCAGGTCGTTACGATAATTGGTGTTGATCAGGTAGTTGGCACTGATGAAGTCGCCCAGATACACGTCATCCGCGCCGAATGCCACCGCCCCGAGCGCATCCATCGCCGAAGGGTAGCGCTGCACGCTGGCCTGGGGATAGAACGCTTGTACGCTGGCCAGTGGCAGATAGTCCTCGACCATGGCCAGACGCTTGCCGGCCAGATCGCTCGGCAACCGCTCTTCGAGCCGAGTCACCAGCATCGGCTGATCTTCGGCGTAAGCACGGGACAGAATGAAGTCCGGGTCGGCGGCTTCAAAACTGTTGGAAGTCCCCAGCAGATCAAGATCACCGCGTTTGAGTGCCGCCATCACGGCATCGCGGTTGGCAAAACGCTGCACTTCGATGCGCACACCGAGCAACTGCGCCAGCAGATCAGCGTAATCGGCGGTCAACCCTTCGAGTTCATGCTGATTGCGGGTGATCTCGAACGGTGGGTAATCCGGACCAGAAACGCCCATGCGCAGTATCGGGTGCTGACGCAGCCATTGCCGGTCCTGTTCGTCCAGGCGCAACTGGTTGTTTTCCGGCCCGCTGCGGGTCAGTACTTGCAGCACTTGTGGCGTGTCACTCGCCCAGCAGGTGGCTATCAGACTCAGCCACAGCCAGAAAATCTGCCATCCCTGCTTCATGTCCGCTCGCTCAGATCACATGATTGCGCTTGGCGAAATCGCGCAAGTGCACCGCTGAGCGGACCCCGAGCTTTTTCATCAGACGGGTTTTATAGGTGCTGACGGTTTTGTGGCTCAGGTGCATGTCCTCAGCAATCGCCTTGTTGGACTTGCCCTGCCCCAGTTGCTGGAAAATGCTCAACTCACGATCGGAGAGCTGATCGATCATCTGTTTCTCCGTGGTTTGCACGGCATTCAGCGTGCTGAAAATGTCCGGGAGCGTAGAAAAATAGGTATGCCCCGACATCACCGCCCGAATGGCGTTGCGCAATTGCTCCAGTTGATTGGTTTTGGTCACGTAGGCCATGGCCCCGGCACGCACGCAGCGATCCTGATAGAACATGGGTTCGTGTGTGCTGAACACCAGCACGCGGCAAGCAAAATCATTGGCCTTGATCCGGGCAAGAACCTCCAGCCCACCGAGTACCGGCAAGTTCAGATCGAGTATCACCAATCGAGGCTGGTGTTCCCGAATCAGCGACACCACCTCGTTGCCTTGGGACGCCTCGTAGATCTCTTTGAATCCTGCAGCTTGCAACACGATCCGGATGGCGGCGCGCACCACTGGATGATCGTCGACGATCAGCGCTGACTTCATGGCCACTCCCGGTGCAAAGTCTGACGAACAGGCCACCGATGGGGGCTGATCCAGACTCAGTGGCTGCGCCGGGACTGTTACATGGAACGGCGAGCAAATCACCTGTCAGACCTGACAGTTGCGGCCAGTGTTTTTTTATGCATGAGCAGCGAATTTTAGCGGTGAATATGGCTGGCAGGCTGACAAAAGATGCCGCCTCGCGGGTGTATCGACCAGCGCCATCAACTGACTGATCGACTGTTTTGAGGGCAGTGCCAAATGGCTGATTTGCACATTTTCCTGGGCGAAACCCGAGGCCTGTTGTAATGGTGCGGTGGATTCGTTGTAGATCAGCGCCTGACAAACTTGCGGGTTATCCAGGAAAAACCCCAGCAGATCCAGCGAACCTGCGGCCAGCTCGGCATTGATGACCACCACATCGAACGGCTCGCAACCGTAGTCCACCAGCGTCAGCAGTTCGGTGAGGCTCTGTGCCGGAGCCACGCGGTAGTAATCGAGGCTGTTGAACAGACGTTCGATTTTCATCCGGTGGAAATGCTGCGTGTCGGCGATCAGGATGCGCAGGGTTTTCGTGATCATGGTCAATCTCCCGGGATTTGCGTTTTCTGGGTGTGGCAAGACTACGCAAGCCCTACGGCGGGTTCTGTAGGAATATTCCGAAAAATACGGCTATTCATCGCAGGCTCAACGAGCCAGCCCCCTCACTCGACGTTTTAGTGACCGACTGAAACCCCTTGAAGATGAAGAGCGCTTTATTCGGTGGTACTCGGACTCCAGAACGCCTGCACCACCAATGCCGACGTCGAGATTCTTGCGACCAGCGCATCCAGTTCATCACCATCGACCGACGTCGTCGCCAGCGTCGCTTCGATTTCGATTTCATCGGCGCCGAACGCATGCACATCGACGTCGCTGGCCGGGTAGTTGCTGCGTTCAAGCTCGGCTTCGAGCAACGCGAACACGGCGGTTTGCTGGGAGCGCCGGGCGATGACGTAGACGATGTTGGTGACTTCAGCCGAAACCACGTCCAAGGGCTGGCGGTTGATGTTGTTGACGATTGGCCGCAGCAAGGTGTTGGCGGCCAGAATGAACAGCGTGCCGAGCACCGCTTCGGCAAGCAGGTCGGCACCGGCACAGGCGCCGACCGCTGCTGAAGTCCACAACGTTGCAGCGGTGTTGAGGCCGCGCACATTGCCCTCTTCGCGCATGATCACCCCGGCGCCGAGAAAACCGATGCCGGAGACCACGTAGGCGACCACGCGCACCGCGCCTTCAGCACCGGCGAGCCGGTTGGCCATGTCGACGAAAATCGCCGCGCCGACCGCGACCAGCACGTTGGTGCGCAGGCCGGCGGTGCGTTGCCGGTACTGGCGCTCGAAGCCGATCAGACCACCGAGAATGAACGCAGCGCTGAGGCTGACCAGGGTGTCGAGCAGCGAATCGAGGTTGAGGTTGTTGATGGCTTGCATAGTAATTTCCCTGAATACACACAAATCCCTCTGTAGGAGCTGCCGCAGGCTGCGATCTTTTGATTTTGTTTTTAAAAGACAAGATCAAAAGATCGCAGCCTGCGGCAGCTCCTACAGAGGGGCAGCGGTGTTGCTGTTATTGCCAGCCGAACCGGCGGATGTAGAAGCCTTTCACCGCCTGGGTCAGCGCCATGTACGCCAACAGAATCACCGGCAGGAACACGAAGTACAGCGATGGCAGCGCCTGCAATTTGAAGTAGTGCGCCAGCGGCCCCATCGGCAGGAAGATGCCGACCGCCATGATGATCCCGGTCATCACCAGCAGCGGCATGGCGGCGCGGCTTTGCAGGAACGGAATCTTCGGCGTGCGGATCATGTGTACGATCAGCGTCTGGGTCAGCAACCCGACCACGAACCAGCCGGACTGGAACAGGGTCTGGTGATCCGGGGTGTTGGCATCGAATACGTACCACATCAAAGCGAATGTGGTGATGTCAAAGATCGAACTGATCGGGCCGAAGAACAGCATGAAGCGCCCGACGTCACCCGGCTGCCAGCGTTGTGGTTTTTTCAGCATTTCCTCATCGACGTTATCGAATGGAATCGCAATCTGCGAAATGTCGTAGAGCAGGTTTTGCACCAGCAGGTGCATCGGCAGCATCGGCAGGAACGGAATGAACGCGCTGGCCACCAGCACCGAGAACACGTTGCCGAAGTTGGAACTGGCGGTCATCTTGATGTACTTGAGCATGTTGGCGAAGGTGCGCCGCCCTTCGAGCACGCCCTCCTCCAGCACCATCAGGCTCTTTTCCAGGAGGATGATGTCAGCCGCTTCCTTGGCGATGTCCACCGCACTGTCCACGGAAATGCCGATGTCGGCGGTACGCAGCGCGGGCGCGTCGTTGATGCCGTCGCCCATGAAGCCGACCACATGGCCATTGCCTTTGAGGATGCGCACGATGCGCTCCTTGTGCGACGGCGTTAGCTTGGCGAAGACATTGGTGGTTTCCACGGCCACGACCAGTTCAGCATCGCTCATGCGCTCGACGTCGTTGCCCAGCAGCAGGCCTTGTTGCGCGAGGCCGACTTCACGGCAGATCTTCGCGGTCACCAGTTCGTTGTCGCCGGTCAGCACTTTCACTGCCACGCCATGTTCGGCCAAGGCTTTCAGCGCGGGCGCAGTGCTTTCTTTCGGTGGATCGAGGAACGCCACGTAACCAATCAGCGTCAGTTCTTGCTCATCGGCCAGGCTGTAAATTTCGCGACCTTCGGGCATCGAGCGAGCGGCCACGGCCACCACGCGCAAGCCTTCAGCGTTGAATGCTGCGGTGACCTGACGAATCCTGGTCAGCAATTCATCGCTCAAGGCTTCATCGACCTCGCCATGACGCACGCGGCTGCACACCGCCAGCACTTCTTCCACCGCGCCTTTGCAGATCAGCTGATGCGGCTGGCCGCGCCCTTCGACCACCACCGACATGCGTCGGCGATTGAAGTCGAACGGGATCTCATCGACCTTGCGAAACGCCGTGCCGACTTTCAGTTCACGGTGGACTTCCACGTGTTCCAGCACCGCGACGTCGAGCAGGTTTTTCAGACCGGTCTGGTAATAGCTGTTGAGGTAAGCCATTTCCAGCACGTCATCGGAATCTGCGCCCCAGACATCGACATTGCGCGCGAGGAAGATCTTGTCCTGGGTCAGGGTGCCGGTCTTGTCGGTGCACAGCACGTCCATGGCGCCGAAGTTTTGAATCGCATCAAGACGTTTGACGATAACTTTTTTACGCGACAGAAACACCGCGCCTTTGGCCAACGTCGAGGTGACGATCATCGGCAGCATTTCCGGGGTCAGGCCAACGGCAATCGACAGCGCGAACAGCAGCGCTTCAGTCCAGTCGCCCTTGGTGAAACCATTAATAAACAGCACCAGCGGCGCCATGACGAACATGAAACGGATCAACAGCCAGCTGACTTTGTTGACGCCTTGCTGGAACGAAGTGACCGCGCGATCAGTGGCGCCGACACGCTGGGCCAAAGCACCGAAATAGGTGCTGTTGCCGGTGGTCAGAATGACCGCCACAGCGGTGCCGGACACTACGTTGGTGCCCATGAACAGGATGTTGTCCAGCTCCAGCGGATTGCGCGTGTCGCGATCAGCCTGACGCGGAAATTTTTCCACCGGCATCGATTCACCGGTCATCGCCGCTTGGCTGACGAACAGATCCTTGGCGCTGAGCACCCGGCAATCGGCGGGAATCATGTCACCGGCCGAGAGCACGATCAGATCGCCCGGCACCAGTTGCTTGATCGGCAATTCGCTGCGCGGCGCATCACGGCGCATCACCGTGGCGGTGTTGCTGACCATGGCTTTCAGCGCGTCGGCGGCCTGGTTGGATTTGCTTTCCTGCCAGAAGCGCAGCAGCGTCGACAGCACCACCATGGAAAAAATCACCACGGCGGCTTTGAGGTCTTCGGTCAGCCACGAGATCACCGCCAACAACGTCAGCAGCAGGTTGAACGGGTTTTTGTAGCAGTGCCACAGGTGCGTCCACCACGGCAGAGGCTGCTCATGTTCGACTTCGTTGAGACCGTATTGCGCACGCAGCGCATCGACTTCGAAATCAGTGAGGCCATCGGAGTGCGAGCCCAATGACGACAGCAATACACCGCTGTCGCACTGCGCGGCATCGACCAACGTGTTGGCTAGCGTGGGCGGGACTTCACGGCTGACCGTGGTGTCGTTGATCGATTCCAGCAGCGCCAGGCGACGGAAGTGCCGGGCGATGTGGCGGGTCCGCAGAAAACCTGCGAAGAATTCCTTGAGCGTAAGTTTCATGGCTGTTGCCCCTATGGTCAGCCGGGAAACCGTCAAGCAGGTACGGCCGCGCCTCGTCCGCCGGAACAACCGGCACGGCAAGGCCTGGCGCGCCGGTCAGAAACGACAGGCGTGTCGATAGGGCTGCGATCACGACGATAAAGTCGCAATCACGCTCTGTTCAGCGTCGATGAGAAGGAACGTCCAGACATGGCCCAGGACGGGTCATGCACGGGATGCCGCTGCTCGCTGTTACGGCGAGACAACGGCAGAGAAAGGCTGCGCGTTATCTTGCCGAGAATCTGCCGGTTACCGAGACCGGCCGACAACTGTCACTCGAACAAGTACCCACTGTGGGTCTCCGCTATTGATGAAAACGCGCGAAGCTTACGCCCCGATGATGTGAGAGTAAACCGGCAAAAGGAGGTGTGTCGGGGAATGTGGGGGATGTTCAGGAAGGGTTCAGGATGATCGTTCCCACGCTCTGCGTGGGAATGCAGCCCGGGACGCTCCGCGTCCCTATCGAAGGCCGAACACGGAGCGTCTGTTGAGGCATTCCCACGCAGAGCGTGGGAACGATCTGGCCTGGAAATCGGCGTTAGCTGGCAGTCGCCAACAACAGATCCGCCATCGAACGATGCCCACGGTTCTTGCCATGCTCATACAGCGAGCCGGCAATCTCGTCCGCGCGAATCGGCAACACCGACAACAGCGTATCGCTCAGACCATGGCTGGCCTGGCAGAAGCCCTGCATGTAGATGCCGGCCTTGCAGCGTTCGTCGGTGATCAGTTTGTAGTTGCGATCGACCTCGAAGTCGCCGAGGTATTCTTCCAGCGGTGCCAGCAGTTTGCGGTGCATCTGCCGCTCGTAACCGGTGGCCAATACCACCGCATCATAGTTGCGCACGGTGACTTCGCCGGTGGCGTTGTTGCGCACAGCCAGTTCGATACCGTTGTCGGTGGCGGTGGCTTTCTCGACGGTAGTCAGGGTGCGGAACGCGTGGCGGGCAATCCCCGAGACTTTCTGCCGATAAAAGATGCCGTAGATGCGTTCGATCAGGTCGATGTCGACCACCGAATAGTTGGTGTTGTGGTACTCGTTGACCAGACGCTCACGCTCGGCGCTGTTCTGCTGGAACACCAGATCGGTGAACTCCGGCGAGAACACCTCGTTGACGAACGGGCTGTCATCGGCAGGCTTCAAGGCCGAACCGCGCAGGATCATGTCGACCTGCACCGACGGGAACGAATCGTTCAGGTCGATAAAGGCTTCTGCGGCGCTCTGCCCGCCACCGATGATCGCGATGCTCATCGGCTGATTGTTCACGCACGGCTGCTTGGCCATTTGCGACAGGTATTGCGAATGGTGGAACACACGGGTGTCGCCTTTCAGTGCCTTGAACGCTTCCGGAATGCGCGGCGTGCCACCGGCGCTGACCACCACCGAACGGGTGGTCCGTACCTGCTGCTGGCCGTCGCTGCCACGGGAAATCACGCGCAGCGCTTCAACCTGTTGGTTGTGCAGCACCGGCTCGATGGTCAGCACTTCTTCGCCGTAACGGCTCTGCTCGGTGAACTGCCCGGCGACCCAGCGCAGGTAGTCGTTGTACTCCATGCGGCACGGATAGAACGTGCCGAGGTTGATGAAGTCGACCAGACGACCGTGGTGTTTGAGGTAATTGACGAACGAGTACGGGCTGGTGGGATTGCGCAGGGTCACCAGATCCTTGAGAAAGGAAATCTGCAACTCGCTCTGCGTCGACAGGGTGTTGCCGTGCCAGCTGTAGTTGGCCTGCTTGTCGAGGAACAGCACATCCAGCTCGCCGTGGGTCGGCCCGCGCTCTTGCAGAGCGATGGCCAGCGCCAGGTTCGAAGGGCCGAAACCGACGCCGATCAGGTCGTGAACGATGGGCGATGCAATTGCCTGTGTCATTTCCAGTGTCCTCTGGATGAACCCCTCAACGCGGGGATAAAGCCTGGGTGGCCTGACCGGCCTGAATCAGGTCAGCAGGTCGTCTGTTGAGTAGGAACGAGGACGATGAACGGAAATTTAACCAGCAAGGATCAATGGGCATCCCATTGTTTAATCCGCAAGCGGCAATGTTTCATGGCGTTGACGATGTGTTTTTCTACCAACGCCTTGGAAATCCCGAGGTGCTCGGCAATTTCCGGATGGGACAGACCTTCGATCTTGCGCAGCAGAAAACTTTCCCGGCAGCGCGGCGGCAACTCGGCGAGCGCGCGCTGAAGCATCTCCAGACGTTGACCATGGTCGAGGGTGCCGTGGGGTGACGGGGTGAAATAGCGTTCTTCGCTGTCCAGCACGTCAAGCGATTCGACCTGGCGCAGGGCGTTGCGCCGATGATCGTCGATGACCAGATTCAATGCCGTGCGATAAAGGAAGGCCCGCGGTTGTTCGATCGGCGTGTCGCTGGAGCGCTCCAGCACCCGCACATAAGCGTCATGCACCACATCTTCGGCCACCTGACGGTTGCCCAGCTTGGCGTTAAGGAAACACACCAGCTCGCGATAGTAGTTTTCCAACATGACTCCCGACCGCATCGATGCAGTTCCTGTCCTTGAGCACACTGATCCGGCCGCGGAATACGCAGTAGCAAGATAGTGGCAACTTGAGGTGCGTAATTTATAGTAATTCTCATATAGATTTAAAGAGCTGATTCCACATCCCGACCAAATAGTCCTGTCCGGACACCTGTTACATGATGTGTGAGCGCTTAAATTCCCTTGTGCATTCATCGTTAACAGGACAGCTCCCCGTATCTGTCGTGCCATGCGACAGCGTTCAGCGCCCCTGCACGCCTGTGTACTGGCCGAATGACGGGCCGAACCCACTGGCCGGAACCCTGCATGAAACGTCCCCGCCCCGCCCGACGCGCCTTGTTCGCCGCCCTTTGTCTGATTCCCGTGATCGCCGTTGCCGCGTGGCAAGTCCTGCCGCCCGGGCGCGACGCCCTCGCCACGGTCCAGGTGACTCGCAGCAGTATCGAAAACAGCGTGACCGCACTGGGTACGTTGCAGCCACGCCGTTACGTGGATGTCGGTGCGCAGGCCTCCGGGCAGATTCAGAAGATTCATGTCGAGGCTGGCGATACGGTCAAGGAAGGCCAGTTGCTGGTAGAGATCGACCCCTCCACGCAAAAGGCCAAACTGGATGCCGGGCGGTTTTCCATCGAAAACCTCAAGGCGCAGTTGCAGGAGCAACGCGCCCAGCACGACCTCGCGCAACAGAAATACCAGCGCCAGCAGAAGCTCGCGGCCGGTGGCGCTACCCGTGAGGAAGACGTGCAGACGGCCCGCGCCGAAGTCCGCGCGACACAGGCACGCATCGACATGTTCCAGGCGCAGATCCGTCAGGCCCAGGCCAGCCTGCGCAGTGACGAAGCGGAACTCGGCTACACACGCATTTATGCACCGATGAGCGGCACGGTCGTGGCCGTCGGCGCCCGCGAAGGCCAGACGCTCAATGCGCAACAGCAAACCCCGCTGATCCTGCGCATCGCCCGGCTCTCGCCGATGACCGTATGGGCCGAGGTTTCCGAAGCGGATATCGGCCACGTCAAACCCGGCATGACCGCCTACTTCACCACGCTCAGCGGCGGCAGTCGGCGCTGGAGCAGCACTGTACGGCAGATTTTGCCGGTGCCGCCGCGCCCGCTCGAACAGAATCAGGGCGGCAGCCCCACCAGCGGTCGCAGCGGCAGCGAACGCGTGGTGCTCTACACGGTTTTGCTCGACGTCGACAACGCCGACAACAGCCTGATGACCGACATGACCGCGCAGGTGTTCTTCGTTGCGCAACAAGCACAAGACACCCTCACCGTGCCGACCGCCGCCCTGCAACCCGGCTCACGGCCGCAATGGCAACGCGCGCAGATCGTCGCCGCCAACGGCGAGGTCCAGGCGCGTGACGTGCGCACCGGCATCAGCGACCGCTTGCGCACACAAGTGCTTGAAGGCCTGGTCGAAGGCGATCACATCCTCAGCGCGCCGGCCACCGGCAGCGGAGGCTGAATGCAAACCCCACTGATTGACCTGCGGCAGATCCGCAAATCCTATGGCGGCAATGACAGCCCGCTGGTGGAAGTATTGCGTGGCATCGATCTGTCGATTCATGCCGGTGAATTCGTTGCCATCGTCGGGGCGTCCGGCTCCGGCAAGTCGACATTGATGAATATCCTCGGCTGCCTCGACCGCCCTACCAGCGGCGAATACCGCTTCGCCGGAGAAGACGTCGCCCAGCTCGACACCGATGAGCTGGCCTGGCTGCGCCGCGAAGCGTTCGGTTTTGTGTTCCAGGGTTATCACCTGATTCCGTCCGGTTCCGCCCAGGAAAACGTCGAAATGCCGGCTATCTACGCCGGCACCCCGGCCGCCGAACGCCACGCCCGGGCCAGTGCTTTGCTGGAGCGGCTCGGCCTGGGCAGCCGCACCGGTAACCGCCCGCATCAGCTTTCCGGCGGTCAACAACAACGGGTGTCGATTGCCCGGGCGTTGATGAACGGCGGCCACATCATTCTCGCCGACGAACCCACCGGCGCCCTCGACAGCCACAGCGGCGCCGAGGTCATGACCCTGCTCGACGAGCTCGCCGGTCAGGGCCATGTGGTGATTCTCATCACCCACGACCGCGAAGTCGCACAACGAGCCAAGCGCATCATCGAAATCCGTGACGGGCTGATCATCAGCGACACCGCTGAACACCCGTCAGCCCCACCGCGCAGCGCCAATCCCGGCGCCCTGCAAGCGGTGGATCTGCGCCAGCGCCTGAGCAGCGGCAGCACACAGACCGGCGCCTGGAAAGGTGAACTGGTCGACGCCGTGCAAGCGGCGTGGCGGGTCATGTGGATCAATCGTTTTCGTACTGCGCTGACACTGCTCGGGATCGTCATCGGCGTGGCCTCGGTGGTGGTGATGCTGGCGGTGGGCGAAGGCAGCAAACGCCAGGTCATGGCACAGATGGGCGCATTCGGCTCCAACATCATTTACCTCAGCGGCGCCGCGCCCAACCCGCGCACGCCACCGGGCATCATCACCCTCGACGACGTCGCCGAACTGGCCGCCCTGCCCCAGGTGGAGCGGATCATGCCGGTCAACGGCTCGACCGCCGGCGTGCGTTTCGGCAACGCCGACCACAGCAGTTACGTGGGTGGCAACGACACCAATTTTCCAACCATTTTCAATTGGCCGGTGGTTCAGGGCAGTTACTTCACCCAGGCCGATGAAGACAGCGCCGCCGCCGTGGCGGTGATCGGCACCAAGGTCCGCGACAAGCTGCTCAAGGATGTCGCCGATCCGATCGGCCAGTACATTCTGATCGAAAACGTGCCGTTTCAGGTGCTCGGGGTCCTCGCGGAAAAGGGCTCAAGCTCAGGTGATTCCGACAGCGACAATCGCATCGCCGTACCCTACTCAGCGGCCAGCACGCGTCTGTTCGGCAGCCGCAATCCGGAATACGTGGTGATCGCCGCCAAGGACGCACGCAAGGTCAAAGACGCCGAGCAGGCGATCGAACAGGCGATGCTACGGCGGCACAACGGCAAGAAGGATTTCGAACTGACCAACAACGCCGCGATGATCCAGGCTGAAGCACGCACGCAAGGCACGCTGTCGCTGATGCTCGGCGCCATCGCTGCGATCTCGTTGCTGGTCGGCGGCATCGGCGTGATGAACATCATGCTCATGACCGTGCGCGAGCGCACCCGGGAAATCGGTATTCGCATGGCCACCGGGGCACGCCAGCGCGACATCCTGCGCCAGTTTCTCACTGAAGCGGTGATGCTCTCGGTGGTCGGTGGCATTGCCGGCATCAGCCTGGCGATGCTGGTCGGCGGCGTGCTGTTGTTCAGCGGCGTGGCGATCGCATTCCAATGGCTGGCCGTGCTCGGTGCTTTCGCCTGCGCGCTGGTCACCGGCGTCCTCTTCGGCTTCATGCCTGCCCGCAAGGCTGCCCGGCTCGACCCGGTCACGGCCCTTACCAGTGAATGATCGACCTATGAAAGCGCCACTGACACTCCTTGCCGCCAGCCTGTTGCTGGCGGCCTGCAGCAACCCTGCGCCGCGCCCCGACAGCGGCGTGCAGCCACCCGCCGCCTGGCAATCACCTGACCAGCCCGGTGCCGTGCAGAGCAACCGCCAATGGTGGACGCAGTTCGGCAGCCCCGAGCTTGATCGTCTGGTGGAACAGGCGCGACTGGGCAGCCATGACCTCGGTGCCGCTGTCGCTCGGGTCAGACAGGCTCAGGCCAGTGCAACAATTGCCGGCGCCCCGCTGCTGCCGGAAATCAAGGCCGGTCTCAATGCCAATCGGCAGAAACTGTTGCACGGCAAAGGCTACAGCCAACTCGACGTCAGCCCGGATAATCGCTCGCTGGATTATTACGATGCCGAGTTGAGCGCCAGTTACGAAATCGACTTCTGGGGCGGTAAACGCGCGGCCCGCGACAGCGCCGTGTTCGGCGTACAGGCCAGCGAATTCGACCGCGCCACGGTGGAACTGACCTTGCAAAGCGGTGTGGCCAGCAGCTACACCCAGGCCCTGGCGTTGCGCGAACAGGCGCGGATCGCCGAGCTCAATCTGGCCAATGCGCAGAACGTCCTGCACCTGGTGCAAACCCGCTTCGACGCCGGCAGTGCTACCGCGCTGGAACTGGCCCAGCAAAAAAGCCTGGTCGCGGAACAGCAACGCAAATTGCCGCTGGTGCAGCAACAGGCCCGCGAAGCCTTGATCACCCTCGCCGCCCTGCTCGGCCAACCGGTGCAGACACTGTCGTCACCGCAACAGTCGTTCGAACAGTTGCAGTGGCCGAACATTGCCAGTGGCGTGCCCAGCGATCTGCTGAGCCGGCGTCCGGACATCGCCAGCGCCGAAGCCAAACTGGCAGCGGCTCAGGCTGACGTCACCGTGGCTCGCGCGGCCATGCTGCCGAAAATCACCCTCACCGCCAGCCTCGGCACCGGCGCCGATCTGGCGGCGGACCTGATGCGCACCACGTTCTACAACCTGTCCTCCGGATTGACCGCACCGATCTTCAACAACGGCCGTCTGAGCGCCGAACGCGACAAGGCCAAGGCGCGTCAGGACGAACTGCTGGAAACCTATCGAGGGGCGATCATCAATGGCTTTGCCGACGTGGAAAAAGCCCTGAGCAGCATTCGCGGCCTCGATGAACAACGCCAGTGGCAAAGCGAAGAACTGAGGCAGGCGCAAACGGCGTTCGACATTGCGCAAAGTCGTTATCAGGCCGGTGCCGAAGATTTGCTGACGGTGCTGCAAACCCAGCGCACTTTGTATGCGGCGCAGGATATGAATGTGCAACTGCGCTTGTCGCGATTGCAGGCGAGCATTGCCTTGTACAAAGCGTTGGGCGGTGGCTGGCAGGTTATCTGACAGCAACATCTCTTGTAGGAGCTGTCGAGT
>NZ_AKJR01000038.1:0-30837 GCF_000282235.1 Pseudomonas sp. GM24
GCTGCGATCTTTTGATTTTGATGTTACGACCAAGATCAAAAGATCGCAGCCTTCGGCAGCTCCTACAGGGGGGCGCGTCTGCTAGCGGTTGCCATCCAGCGGATCACGCCGCGCCAGCTCCGCCTCATCCAGCCCATTACCACCGCCGATGTCATCTTCATCGACAATGCTCAAATCCCAATCCGCCTGATTGCCTTCCCCGGCCTCTTCAGCATCCCGCGCACCGTCTTCGTGAATCAGCGTTTCCGGGCTCAAGTCATCGTCGGTGGGTTCATGGTCAGCGGTCGATGCACCGGTAAAACCGGCCTCGCGCACCCGCTCACGCGGCATCAACTGCTCGCGCTCACGCTCCGGGATCTCATCACCGATTTTCGCGCTGGGCTGGTCTTCATCGAAATCCAGCTCATGCACCGAACCCATGCGGTCTTCGTTATCATCAATGGGTTCTGGTTGCACCGCATCGTAAGGGCGTCGTGAATCAGTCATGGCAATTCCTCATACTGTGGGCCTTACTTAGGTGGACTCGCCGGGCACACGAGAATTCCAATGAAATCACTTGCGTTGGCGGCGTGACCCCGACGGGCGGTCGTCTGTCATACCAGCGCATCTTTCTTGAGGCCTTACAGCATGCATGACTTACAAGACCTGATTGATAACAACGAGCGTTGGGCTGACGCGATCACCAAGGAAGACCCGGATTTCTTCGCCAAACTGGCGCGCCAGCAAACGCCGGAATATCTGTGGATCGGCTGCTCCGATGCGCGTGTGCCGGCCAACGAAATCGTCGGCATGCTGCCGGGCGATCTGTTCGTGCACCGCAACGTTGCCAACGTGGTGCTACACACCGACCTCAACTGCCTGTCGGTGATCCAGTACGCGGTCGACGTACTCAAGGTCAAACACATCCTCGTCACTGGCCACTACGGCTGTGGCGGTGTGCGCGCGTCAATGCAGGATCGTCAGTTTGGCCTGATTGATGGCTGGCTGCGTTCGATTCGCGATCTGTACTACGAGAAACGCGAAGAACTGGCCAAGCTGCCGACCGAAGAAGAGCAGGTTGATCGGATGTGCGAACTCAACGTGATCCAGCAAGTGGCCAACGTCGCGCACACCAGCATCATCCAGAACGCCTGGCATCGTGGGCAGAGCCTGTCGATCCACGGTTGCATCTACGGCATCAAGGATGGTCGCTGGAAAAGCCTGAACACCACCATCAGCGGTTTTGAGCAATTGCCGCCGCAGTATCGTTTGCGTCCGGTTGGCGCTTTGTAACCGGGCTGTCAGCGCAAACCCGAGAGCCGCCAGCGCTGTAAAAAGTGCTGGCCCTCGATACTGGGTGGCTCGTCGTGACCGGTGATCCACCCTCGACAGCGTTTGGCTGCGCAGCCGCAGGCAAACTGATGCAGCAGTTTGTCTTCGGTGGCGGCGTAGTCCATGGTCAATCGCTCCCCCCTGTGGATATCTTTTAACGCCCACAACCACAGCTCGCTCATGTCGAGAAATACGTTGGGGTCGCACGCGTGTTCGATCAAACCGCAAAAGCGCGGATCGTAAATGTGGATGCCCGTCAGCATTTGTCGGGTCTGTCGGCAGCGATAGGGCAGTAGTTGCCCGGACACCCGGCATATCCGATGACTTTGCACAAACTCGCTTCGCGCTGCGACCGCCATAGGGCTGCCGTGCGCATCGTGGATGATTTCGAAATCGGCACTGGCGGGAAACCCCAGTCGCACGGGCAAACCGGCGAAGGGGTAAATACCCTCAGTATCGCGTGGCGCCGATTGCGCCATGGCGTGGATATTCATAACAGTCCTTGTCGCAAAGATTTTGCGACTTCTTTGGGTTGACGTCCTGTCAGCACTGCAACACTTCTGTTTGGATCCAATCGTGTCGTATTAGGTATAGCCGGTCTACTGTCAGATCTGACAGGCGATTTAGACGCTTTCCCGCGTCAGCATTGGCTGACACGGGAGCGCTTTCGGCGATTACAGGTGCGGGGCGGGAACGGCGGTGGCCGGCAGCGGTGCCTGCAATTGCTTCAGTTGCGCCTTGATCGGGGTGGTCGCGCACTTGGCGACGGCCTGATCCGGGGTCAGGTTGCGGATCGAGGTGTAGAACAACTCGCAGGTTTTGACCTTCTGCGTCACCTGCCACGTCTGTGTGCAACTGTTGAGGGTGGCCTGCGCATCGCTGCCCGGTTTGCTGCCCATGCCAGCCTGCCAGCAGGCCGCGCTCAAATCCTGACCCATGACTTTCAGACCCGCAGCATCAGCCTTGGCCTGGGCGTCGTCGCCGGTGTAGCTTTTCGGGTCAGCGGCGTACCAGATATAGCTCGGATGGTTGGAACCCAGCACCGGCACTTTCACGCCTTCGCTCGGGCTGATCGTCGCCAGGCCCAAGACATTCACGGTTGGCCCGTATTGTTGCTTGATCCAGTTACGCACCGGTGCGCCGAACGCGACCATTGGCAGCGTCGTGCCGCTGGCGGTCTGGCTGAACTGTTTGACCAGGGTGGTCTGGTAGTCCTTGAAATAGTCATACACGCCTTCCAGATCACTGCCGGCGTTGGACGGTGCCGCGATCGGGGCGATGTCGATAATGGTCTGGAACGCTGGTGTCTGGGCGGCGGGGATGCCGTTGTCGGTCAACAGAGTCGCCCAACGATCGGTGGTGTTCGAACGCAGATAATCCTGCGCTTGCGTCAGCGAGTAATCCGGCGGGAAATGCAGCAACTCGACACTTTTGCGGTTTTCCAGAGCCATGCCCAGCGGCAGGAACAGGTACCAGCTGTAGGCCCATTTGCCATCGGCGTTGAGCTTGCTGGCGCCGGTGTAGGCCAGATCCCCGGCGTCCAGCAGCGCCGACAGCGGTTTGTCGTAATCCTTTGGCACGCCGGTGATTTCGGCGTAGAGCTGGCCGTTGTCGGTTTTTACCAACACCTTGGCATCGGCATAACCATCGCGTTGCACGCTCTGGCTCAGGTAATGGGCGACGGTCTGTTCCAGCGTCCAGTTGCGGAAGCAGATCACGCTGCAATTGTTGGGGTAAGCGAAGAGACGGGTGACGCGTTCGGTGCTGCCCAGTTTCAGATCGACATCGGCGTGGGCGGCTGCGCTCAGTGTGAGCGCGGCGAGTGTGAGTCCTGCGAGTTTGAACATGCTCAGATCCTTTTCAGCGTGGGTTCCCCCGCGTATCGGGGGCGCCTCATAGTGGATCAGCCGCGTTTGACAGAGAAGCCGTCATCGGCAGATTTTTGCGCAAACTCGCAGGGCGGGTTTTCAAGCCTGAAAATGCAGGGCGTTGGTCAGATCGCCCATGGGTTTCTGACCCCGGGCAATCATCGCCTCGTCCCGTTGCTTGAGGCCGTCAAGGGTCTCCAACTGGAAGACACGGGTGATCAGCCGCAGGATCGACGCGGTGTCGTAGACCGTGTGATCCACCGTGCCTTTGCGCGCGAACGGCGACACTACCAGCGCCGGCACGCGTGACCCCGGACCCCAGCGGTCGCCCTTGGGCGGCGCGACGTGATCCCACCAACCGCCGTTCTCATCGACCGTGACGATGACCACCATGTTTTTCCACTGGGGGCTTTCGCGCAGCACTTTCAACGCACGCACGATGTGCCGATCCCCGGAGGCCACATCGGCGTAACCGGCGTGCATGTTCAGGTTGCCTTGCGGTTTGTAGAAGCTCACCGCCGGCAACTTGCCCGCTTCGGCATCGGCGAAAAACCTGTTGGTGCTCGACTCATCCCCCAGACCGGCATCGCGCAGGCGTTTATTGCGTTCGGCGGGATTCTCCGGGCCTTGCTGCTTGAAGTAGTTGAACGGCTGATGGTGATACTGGAAGTTGGGGATTTTCGGAATGCCGCCGGAATCCTTGTACTGATCCAGCGTCGCCTGCCACGCACCGGCATACCACGCCCAGTCAATGTTCTTTTTCGACAACTTGTCGCCGATATGCTCGTGGGTCTGCGGCACCATGACGTTGGGCAGATCCGCTTTCGAATACGCCGGGCGCTCGGGGTCGCGAATCCAGGTGGGCCAATAGGGCGGGGCGAGGGTGTTGACGCCAAAACCGTCCGGGGTCAGCGCACTCGGGCCGAACTGCGGCGGGCCGCTCATGGCGCTGGCCGGCGATGCGTCCAGCGGCTTGAGGCGCGGATCGGCCGGATCGTCGCTTTGCAGCGCGGCGATCTGCGACTTGGCCACCGAATTGGCTGCGTCCGGATAGAACGGCGCGGTGGCGCTGATCAGGTACTGGTGGTTGAGGAACGAGCCACCGAAGGCGCCCTGAAAGAAGTTGTCGCACAGCACGAACTCCTGAGCGACGTCCCACAGGCGCAGGGAATAACGGCTCTGCGCGTAATGACCCATGGTCAAACCACCGGAGTCGGCCCAAGCGACGAAGCCGTCGTTCTTGCCACCATTGATCTGCATCTGGTTCTGATAGAACACGTGCCACAAATCGCGGGTGACCAGACCGAATGGCAAGTCTTCGCCATTCGGGCCTTTGAGGGCGAACGGTGCATTGGGCAGGTTTTCCTGAAACTGCGTGGCGCTGGGGTAAGACACGCCATCGAGGGTTTGCGGGCCGATCTGCAGGACGCCGCCCCAAACGGGTGGCAGGGTTTGCAGCAGCGAGCCGTCGCGGTCACGTTGTTGATAGTCGCCGGGCTTGAGTGCGGCCAGCGGCTTTTCGACACCGGGGAAATCACCGAACAGATTATTGAAACTGCGGTTCTCGGCGTAGATCACCACCACGGTTTTCACCTGATCGCGCAGGGACTTGTCCAGTTCGGCGGGCGTCAGCGGGCGCTCGGCCGGTTTGCCCGGTTGATCACCTGCGCTGCCACACCCGGCCAGTGTGGCTCCGACACCGAGCACCGCGACGCCGCCGAGGAAGCGGCGGCGACTGGTGTCGGTGGGTTGATTGGATTCAGCTGCGTCAGTGCCGTCTGTGTCGTCTTTCATCGTTCAGCCCGTTTTGCTTAATTGTTTCAGTATGTTTCGGGCGGACGCTAGCAAGGCAATGTGACGGTTGGGTGACAGAGCGTTTTGTCGTTGCGCTCCTAGCCGGGCATGAGCTGGGTGAGCGAATAGCCGAGCCTGCTGGCCGCTGTTACGGCGGTCATGACCACCAGAAACAGCAATTGCAGCGGACTGAAGTGCGCCCAGTGCAATGCGGTCAGCCATGGGCGGCGGCTGCTCAGTTCCGGATCGAGCGAACCGATACGGCGTTCGTGCACCAGCCCGATCAGGAGCGTGCCGACATAAGTGAGCGCGCCCAGCGGCCCGAGCATCAGCGAAAACAGCAGCACCATCATCCCTTGCGGTACTCCGTGGCGTATCAGCAGCCAGCGCGTGTCAGGGTTCCATTTGCGCGGTATCAGCCATTCGGTGAGCCACAGGTCCGGCACGATGACATAGGACGTGAGCACCACCCACCAACTCAGGGCAAAGCGAAAAAACAAAACCGGTACGCAGGCAAACAACATCGGCATGAAGACGAGGTGCATGGCCGTTTTTGTTTGGGAGGACAGATGTTGCAGGAACAGCGCCAAGGCAATCGCCGTCCAGACCCACACCCAGGTTTCGGCGGCAATCGGTCGTGGAAAGAACCGTCGCCAGTAAAAAACATCGGCATAAGGCAAACGTGCGAGCAGCTCGGGGAAGCGCCACGTAAGCTTTTCCGACAAGTCATGGCAGGCCTGCCATTCATTCTGGCCAAAGCCGTCGATGATTTTCTTTTGCTGCAAAGGCTTGAGCGGGTTGATCAACAAGTGCGCCGCCTGAACATCGGCCGCCCACGTGCGGTCGCTTTCAGCCTTGGCGCGCAGATTGTCGTAGAAACTTTCCTGCTCGCAGCGTTCGATCAAGGTGTCCCAGAGCCAGTCCGGTTGCGGGTGCAGGCCTTTGTTGTGATCCCAGCCGAACAGTTGGCCGATGCGGTCGAACAGCGGTACGCTCCACTCAGTGTCATTGAGCACGTGCAGCAGGGTTTGCTGCCATTGTTCGCGGCGATCGAATACCTGCAGCCACGGTTGAGCGCTGTAGCGTTTGAGCACATCGAGAAATTCGCGTTCGCTCTGGCTTTCGAGCAGCGCTTGCAGGGCGTTTCGATAATCGGCCATCAGGCTTTCGGCGAGCAGGTCGCGCTGGCGATCATTCATCAGCACGTCTTGCCACGGCCCCAGCCATCCGAGGTGCTCGACGGCCCAGTGCAGCACTGGGCTGCGCAATTGTGGCTGGTCAAAACACCGTTGCAGCAGCAGCCTTTCGAACGCCTTGGCGCAGCTTTGCTGTTGCGCCTGATCCCAACGCTCGCCGAGATTTTCTGGCGACAGTCCCTCAAGCAGTTGCCGTGCGGCCTGCGCTTCAAGCACATACGCTGCTGTGTCCGGGGCCGCCGTCAGTGGCTCGACAGGCAAAACATCATCCTTCGCCGGCGGTGCAAAAGGCTCTGGGGCTGCCGGGTTGACGGGCGGAAAGTCGAGATCGGCAAATTCCCACGGCTGGTTTTGCTGGTGGCTGTGTTTGTTTGCCAGCGCAGCATCGAACGCCAGCGCGGCAAAGGCGCTGGACGCCGTGGCGACGTCGGTGTCTTGTTCCTCCTCGGGTTCGGCGTTTTCAAGGCGCCACCGGGCAATCGCCAGCGCTTGCTCGTAGGCTTCGCGCAGGCGTTGGAAGCCTTCGGCATCCTCATCGGGGCGGAAGGTTTTCAGCAGCCGCGCATAGGCGCGCTTGATGTCGCGGGCTTCGGCGTCATCGTGCAGGTGCAGCACCGACCAGCAATCCATGGCCAGACTCCTTATTGCCACGGGGTGCGGTCGAGTTCGCTCAGGCGTCGGCTCAAATCGGTGCGCACTTCGCGGATCTGGCGCTCATCCTGAGAGTCGAGCGCGATCTGGAATTGCTTGGCCCAATCGCCCATCAGATCACGCAGATCGCCCAGGCTTTCCTGATAGAGGCGCTCCAGACGTGCACTGAGCAGCGTGTTGACCTGCTGCTCGCGCGGATGAATCTTCAGCTGTGCGAGGTTCGCCAGGCGTTGCTGGATCTCCTCGGGTGACAGCACGCCTGGGTTGTTCTCGATGACCAGCGAATGCTGTTGCCCGGTCAGGGGGATTTTCACCTGGGCTTCGAGCAGACCGTTGTTGTCGTAGGTGAAACGCACGTCGAGGGCAACTTCGCCGGCCTTGCGTTTCGGCACCTTGATGTCCAGTTCGCCGAGTGCCACGTTGTCTTTGACCAGACGGCTTTCGCCCTGAAAGATGCGCACGACCACCTGTTCCTGATTGTCGTGCAGGGTGTACACGGTTTTCACCCGACTGACCGGCACGATGCTGTTGCGCTCGATGATCGGCAGGTAGTGGCCGCTTTCATAGTTGCGGCCGACTTGCGTGGAGGTCTCGATGCCCAGCGTGTAAGAGCAGACATCGGTCAACACCACTTCTTCCAGCGCTGCGGCGCGGGCCTTGAGTGCCGCCTGAATGGCCGCGCCCTGGGCCACGACCTGATCCGGGTCGAGGGTGATCGACGGGAACCGGCCGAACAGCCCGGCAGCGAGTTTGCGCACCAGCGGCATGCGCGTGGTACCGCCGACCAGCAGAATCTCGTCGAGATCGCTGACGCGGATGCGCGCATCGCGCAGCGCCCGTTCAATCGGCGCGCGCAGACGTTCGAGCAGCGGCATGTACAGCGTCGCCAACTGCTGTTGAGTAATGGTGTGCGTCCACTGCCGCTCACCGAGTTGCAAGCGGAATTCGGCGCTGTCGTCCTGACCCAGCGCCTTGCGCACGCGCTCGGCCTCGCGACGCAGCGGCTGGATGACGCTGCTGCGCTCCGGGAAGTCTGCGGCGGAACGGTGCTGGCTGATGAAGTGCTCCAGCAGCACGGTGTCGAAGTCTTCGCCGCCGAGGAAGTTGTCACCGGCACTGGCGCGGACCTCCATCACGCCTTCGAACAACTCCAGAATCGACACGTCGAACGTGCCGCCACCGAGGTCGAAGACCAGGAACGAAGTTTCCTTGTCGCGTTGATGCAGTCCATAGGCGAGGGCGGCGGCGGTCGGCTCGTTGATCAGCTTCTCGACCTTCAGCCCGGCCAGTTCGCCGGCGATGCGCGTGGCTTTGCGTTGAGCGTCGCTGAAGTAGGCCGGGACGCTGATCACCGCTTCGGTGACGGTTTCGCCAAATGCGCGCTCGACGTCTTCTTTCAGACTCTTGAGCACCAAGGCGGAGAGTTCTTCCGGGCGAAACGCCTTGTCCGCCAGGTACGTTTGCGTGGCGCTGCCCATGTGGCGCTTGAACAGCGAAGCGGTCAGGCGCGGATGCGTGTGCAGACGCTCGCGCGCCGCCTGACCCACCAGAATCCGGCCTTGATCATCCAGGCCGACGACGCTTGGTGTCAGGAACTGGCCCAGGGCATTGGGCACCAACTCGGTGGCATCGCCCCGCCAGACGGCGACCAGGCTGTTGGTGGTTCCCAGGTCAATCCCTACGATCATTGCAACGAACTCCCTTTGCGCTTGGTAAAAAATGGAAACATTTATGGGCGCGCAGAATATTACCGAGGGTGCGATGCGGTAAAGCAGGATGATGGCTCTGAGCCATTATTTGCGACAGGCAGCCCGACACACGGCTGTTTCAGGAGAAAAATGCGGGCGCGGCCAGCATGACCGCGCCCGCTTTGTTACGGCATCACTGGCGGCGTATACGCCAGTGTCGTCCCCAGCGCCCACAACAACAGCAGCACCAGCGGTGTGTGCACCAGCAGTTGCACGAAGGAGAAACCAATCAGATCCCGCGCCTTCAACCCCAGCACGCCCAGCAGCGGCAGCATGTAGAACGGGTTGATCAGGTTCGGCAACGCTTCGGCGGCGTTGTAGATCTGTACCGCCCAGCCGAGGTGATATTGCAGATCATTGGCGACCTGCATCACGTACGGCGCTTCGATGATCCACTTGCCGCCACCCGACGGAATGAAGAAACCGAGAATCGCTGAATACACGCCCATCAGCAGCGCATAGGTGTCGTGGGAGGCGATGCTGACGAAGAACGTCGAGATGTGGTGCGCCAGGGTTTGCGCGTCGGTGCCTTTGACCGTGGTCATCAGCGCGGCAATCGAGCCATACAGCGGGAACTGAATCAACACGCCCGTGGTGGTCGGCACCGCGCGGGCCACGGCATCGAGGAAACTGCGCGGACGCCAGTGCAGCAATGCGCCGAGCATGATGAACAGGAAGTTGTAAGTATTGAGCCCGGAAATCGCGGTGATCGCCGGTTTGGTCGAAAACTCATGGAACAGCCATCCCGCCGCCAGCAGCACCAGCACGATGATCAGCAGCGGACTGTGTTCCAGCCATTCACCTGGACGGGTGCGCGGTTGCAGCGGAGGCAGGTTGAAGGCCGGGTCGATGCCGCAGGCCTTGGCGTCGCGCGCCGAATTTGGCCCTGGGGCGGTGGCGTAGGCGATGATGATCGAGATCACGATCAGCGCCAGCAGCATGACGCCGGACTGCCAGAGGAAAATCGTTTCGGTGAACGGAATCACCCCGGTGATCGACAGGATCGACGGCGGCAGGCTGGCGGGGTTGGCCTGCAATTGCGCAGCCGACGACGACAAGCCCAGCGCCCACACCGCGCCAAGGCCCAGATAGGCAGCGGCGCCGGCAGCGCGGTAATCCATTTTCAGATCGGTGCGGCGGGCGAGGGCGCGCACCAGCAAACCGCCGAACACCAGCGACAGACCCCAGTTGAGCAAGGACGCGACCATTGAGATCAGCGCCACCCACGCCACGGCGGAACGGCCGTTTTTCGGGATGCGTGCCAGGCGATCAATCAGTTTTACAGCGGGCGGCGAACTGGCGACCACGTAGCCGCCGATCACCACGAAGGCCATCTGCATGGTGAACGGAATCAGACTCCAGAAGCCGTCCCCGAAGGCCATGGCAGCATCGGTGGGTTTGGCGCCCATGGCCAGCGTGGCCAGGGCGACGATGATCACCGCCAGCGCGGCGAATACCCAGGAGTCGGGAAACCAGCGTTCGGCAAAACTTGAACAGCGCAGGGCAAAGCGTGCGGAGCGGCTATCTTCGATATCAACGGCCACAGGGAGTACCTCGGATTTTTTATGGTTATTGTGGTCCGCGGGAACGCTCGCCGATCTCGACAACACAGAGATCCCTGTGGGAGCGAGCCTGCTCGCGAAGAGGTCGGCACATTCAACATTGAGGTTGCCTGAACTGACGCTTTCGCGAGCAGGCTCGCTCCCACATGGGGTTTACGGCGGTTGGCCGGTGTTGGCGTGGTCCCGCTGGACAGGCATTAACAGTAATTCAACTGCCGATGCTTTGTGAGCAGGTTTTGCAAAACCGGGACTATGGTCTAACGGGTTGTCCACCAGCCCATTTGCGTAGACCATGGGCGCCTTGGTTTTTTGCCTGTTTCCGAGTTCTTTGCCATGACTGCCCAATCCCCGGCCAAACCTGCGCCGTTCAGCCGTTCCGACTACAAGACCCTCGGCCTTGCGGCCCTGGGCGGCGCGCTGGAAATCTACGATTTCATCATCTTCGTGTTCTTCGCCCTGACCCTTAGCCAGTTGTTCTTCCCGCCGGAAATGCCCGAATGGCTGCGTCTGCTGCAAAGCTTCGGCATCTTCGTCACCGGTTATCTGGCGCGGCCGCTGGGCGGGATTCTGATGGCGCATTTCGCCGACAAACTCGGGCGCAAGAAAGTCTTCAGCCTGAGCATCCTGATGATGGCGCTGCCGTGCCTGCTGATCGGCATCATGCCGACTTATGCACAGATCGGTTATTTCGCGCCTTTGCTGTTGCTGGCGCTGCGCATCCTCCAGGGTGCGGCAGTCGGCGGTGAAGTACCGAGCGCCTGGGTGTTTGTCGCCGAGCACGCGCCGGCCGGTCATCGCGGGTATGCCTTGGGTTTCTTGCAGGCCGGGCTGACCTTCGGTTATCTGATCGGCGCATTGACGGCGACGTTTCTCGCGCAAGTCTTCACCCCGGCGGAAATCCTTGATTACGCCTGGCGCTATCCGTTCCTGCTCGGCGGCGTGTTCGGCGTGATTGGCGTTTATCTGCGCCGCTGGCTGAGCGAAACCCCGGTGTTCATGGCCATGGAAGCGCAGCGCGAGGCGCGGGTCGAACTGCCCTTGCGCACGGTGCTGCGCGAGCATCGACTGGCGATGCTGCCGGCGATGCTGCTGACTTGCGTGCTGACCTCGGCGGTGGTGGTGTTCGTAGTGATCACCCCAACCATGATGCAGAAAACTTTCGGCATGACCGCCAGCCACACCTTCGCGCTCAGTGCCTTGGGTATCGTGTTTCTCAATATCGGCTGCGTGATCGCCGGGTTGCTGGTCGATCGTATTGGCGCCTGGCGCACGGTCATGCTGTATAGCCTGCTGCTACCGTTGGGCATCGGCGTGCTGTATGGCTGTTTGATCATGGGCGGCGAATGGATTGGCCTGGCTTACGCCGTCGCCGGTCTGGCGTGCGGTGTGGTCGGTGCGGTGCCGTCGGTGATGGTCGGTTTGTTCCCTGCGCGTATCCGCGTGTCAGGCATTTCCTTCACCTACAACATCGCCTACGCCGCGTGGGCGAGCATCACACCGCTGCTGCTGATCGGTCTGATGCCGTGGAGCCCGTGGATTTGTGTGATGTTCTGCGCGGTGATGGGCATGGTCGGCATCGTCAGCGCGGCGTATTTCGGCGCGCGCATGCCCCGAGTCGGCAGCCAATCCGTGGCGCCTTGTTCCTGAAGGCGAGTTAACGGCCTCAGCGCAAACCCGCGGAGGCCGTTACGTCAGCCAGTGCCACCACAGTAACGTCCCCGCCAGGCCTACCACCGAGACGATGGTTTGCAGGATCGACCAGACCCAGATCGTCTGTTTCAGTTGCAAGCCAAAGTACTCGCGAACCATCCAGAAACCGGCGTCGTTGACGTGGCAGAAGAACACCGAGCCGGCACCAATCGCCAATGCCACCAACGAACTTTGCGTCGCGGCGAGGCCCGCCATCATCGGCGCCAGAATCCCCGCCGTCGTGGTCGTGGCCACCGTCGCCGAGCCTGTGGCCTGACGCAATGCCACAGCGATCAACCAGGCCAGCAACAGGTACGGCATATGCGCGCCTTCGGCGACTTTGCTGATGGTCTGACTGACGCCGGCATCCAGCAATGTCTGCTTCAAGCCGCCGCCGGCGCCGATGGTCAGCAACAGCACGGCAATCGGCGCCAGACTTTTGCGCAGGGTGCCGCCGACGTCTTCACGGGGCATGCCGTTGGCCCAACCGAGGCAGATCACCGCCGCCATCACCGCAATGCTCAGCGCCACCAACGGTTCGCCGAGAAACTTCAGGCTCAGGGCGACGCTGCTTTGCGGGCTCATCGCGACTTTCGCCAGGGTGCTGCCGAGCATCAGCAGCACCGGCAGCAGAATGATCAGCAGCGACATGGCGAAACTCGGCTGGCGCGGCGCTTTCGGCGGCGCACTGAACAACGCGCCGAGTTCTGCCGGCTCATCAATGTGCATGCGTTTCGACAGCCAGTTGCCGTACAGCGGCCCGGCCAGAATCACCGCCGGGATGGCGATGCTGAAACCCAGCAGCATGGTCAGCCCAAGGTCGGCATGCAACGCGCTGACAGCAATCAACGGCCCGGGATGCGGAGGCATGAGAGCATGCAGCGTGGTCATCCCGGCCAGCGCTGGAATCGCGATTTTCAACAGCGGCTGACCCGAACGGCGAGCCATGACGAAAATGATCGGCACCATCATCACCAGGCCCACTTCAAAGAACAGCGGCAGGCCGATCACCATTGCCACCAGCGCCATGACCCACGGCAACGACTTGCCTTTGCCCAGCCCGAGCAAGGTCGACGCAATGCGGTCGGCGGCGCCGGATTCGGCCATCAGCGCACCGAGCATCGACCCCAGCGCAATGATGATCCCCGCTTCACCGAGAATCGCCCCGGCGCCCTTGCTGAACGCCTTGGCCACGTCTTCGGGCGGTAAACCAGCGCCGACACCGGCAATGAAAGTACCGATCAGGATCGATAGAAACGGCGGCAGTTTAGTCGCGCTGATCAACACGATAATCGTCGCAATGGCCAGCAGACAGCAGAGAATCAGGCGGGTGTCGTGAACCATCCAGGCAGCGGTCGATAAATCCAAAACGGAACTCCTTATCGGGCGGATACCTGCAACATATTGTTGCAATTTGCCTTGAGGATACCCGATATGGCCGGGCCAGAGCGCTGGGTTTTGCAGTCGCTCGGTGGGGAACAGAACAGACCAGTGGCCTATCGAGATTATTTTTGACTGACCGGTCGCAAACGCTCTTCAGAAAAGATTTTCAAGGCCGATGGCTAGGCTGCATCCCGCTTTCTATCCTGCCCATCGGTACTTTCCCATGTTCAACAAACGCCTGAAGCAAGAGCTGGCCGCTCTTCGTGAAGAACTCTCCAGCCTCGTGCAGGTGAAGGAAAGCCTGGAAAGCGAGATGCTGGTGCTGAACCTTGAGCCCGACGGGCGCATTCAATCGGTCAACCAGAACTTCCTCACCGAGATGCTCTACAAGAGTCAGGACCTGATCGGGCGGGCGATTGAAGACATCGTCCCGGCGCATGTGAAGACTGACGAGTTCCATCACCGCTTCAAAAACGCCATGAACCGCGGCGAACATTTCGCCGGTGCCGTGCGCCTGCTGCGCGGCAATGGTGAAGAAGCGTGGCTGCGTTCGATCGTGCAACCGGTGCGTTCCTCGGATGGGCGCATCAAGCACATTTCGCTGTTCGCCAGCGACCTGACCCGCACCATCGAAGCTTCTCGTGAACACGAAAACCTGATCGGTGCGCTTGTGCGTTCGACCGCGGTAATCGAGTTCGACCTCAACGGCAATGTGCTGAACGCCAACGATCGCTTTCTCAGCGGCATGGGTTACAGCCTGGCGCAGATCAAGGGCAAACATCACCGCATGTTCTGCACGCCGGAGGAGTACAACAGCGCCGAGTACCAAAACTTCTGGCGCCGTTTGAACAACGGTGAGTTCGTGGCTGATCGCTTCAAGCGTGTCGACAGCCACGGTCGTACGGTCTGGCTGGAGGCGTCCTACAACCCGGTGGTCGATGCCAACGACAAACTGTACAAAGTGGTGAAGTTCGCCACGGTGATCACCGATCAGGTCAACCGCGAGCAAGCCGTCGCCGACGCAGCCAGCATCGCCTACAGCACCTCGCAGCAAACCGACAGCACCGCCCAGCGCGGTACCACGGTGGTGACTGAAGCGGTCAACGTAATGCGAGATCTGTCGCGGCACATGCAGGCTGCCGGTGAGGGCATCGAGGCACTGAACGAGCAGTCGCAGGTGATCGGTACCATCGTCAAAACCATCAGCGGCATTGCCGAACAGACCAACCTGCTGGCGCTCAACGCTGCCATCGAAGCGGCCCGTGCCGGCGAGCAGGGCCGAGGCTTTGCGGTGGTGGCCGACGAAGTGCGACAACTGGCCTCGCGCACCAGTCAGGCGACCGAAGAGATCGTCACTGTGGTGCGGCAGAACCAGGAAATGGCGCGCAACGCCGTGGCGCTGATGACCGACGGCAAGCTTCAGGCCGAACAAGGGCTGGCGCTGGCGGCCGAGGCGGGCACGGTGATCGTCGAGATTCAGGACGGTGCGCAGAAAGTCGTGAATGCCGTCGGCCAGTTCGCCAATCAACTCTCCCACTGACCTGCACCCAACCCCTGTAGGAGCTGTCGAGTGAAACGAGGCTGCGATCTTTTGATCTTGATTCCGAGGATCAACATCAAGATCAAATGATCGCAGCGTGCCGCAGCTCCTACAGAGTTTTCACCTGCCTGTATTTCGATGCTGGCGCTACAATCGGCTCCTTTTCCCCGGAGCAGATTCCCATGAGCGATTCCCACCGCCGCCCGGTGCCCCTGAACAAAGCCTACCGTTTGCTCAATCACGGGCCGACCGTTCTGGTCAGCGCCGCCCATGACGGCCAGCGCAACATCATGGCTGCCGCTTGGGCCATGCCGCTGGATTTCGAGCCACCGAAAGTTGCCGTCGTCCTCGACAAATCGACCTGGACCCGCCAGTTACTCGAAGCGTCCGGCACCTTCGTGCTCAATGTGCCTTGCGTCAATCAGGCCGACATCGTGCAAACCGTCGGCAATACCTCGGGCTTGGAAATCAGCCAAACCCAAGGGCAAGACAAGTTTCAGGCGTACGGCTTGCAGACGTTTACCGGCGAACAAGTCGAAGCACCTTTGCTCGACGGCTGTGTGGCCTGGCTCGAATGCCGTTTGCTCCCGGAGCCGCGCAATCACGAGCAATACGATCTGTTCCTCGCCGAAGTCATCGCCGCCCATGCCGATGAGCGTGTGTTCAGCGACGGACGCTGGCATTTCGAAGGGCACGATGGCTTGCGCACCTTGCACCACGTGGCGGGCGGGCATTTCCTGAAGATTGGTGACGCGGTGGATGGCAAGACGTTAGCGGTTTGAATACGGCTGATGGCAAAACATTACCGGATGTTGCAAGGTAGAGAGCATCGTCAAACCTATCAGGCGCATGCCCATGGATCTTTCCCTTTCAAGTTATCTGGCGCCGCTGCTGTCGTTGGCCCTGTTGTGGACGGTGGCCGTGGTCACGCCCGGCCCGAACTTCTTCAACATCGCGCAACTCGCGGTCAGCCGTTCCCGCCATCATGGCGTAGTCGCGGCGCTCGGTGTGGCCAGCGGAACCGTGTTGTGGGGGCTGGCGGGAGGCTTGGGCATTCAGTCGCTGTTCAGTGCCGCGCCAGCGCTGTACTTGAGCTTCAAGATTGCCGGCGGCTGTTACCTGATCTACCTCGGGCTCAAGCAGTTCAAGCGCAAGGCGCCGATCGTCGCGGGTACGCTGGATGACTCGCAGCAAACGTTGCTCGGCGCTTATGGCCGCGGCTTTCTGGGCAACATGACCAATCCCAAATCCGCACTGTTCGTCGCGACAATCTTCGCCACCGCCATGCCGGCTCACATCCCGCCACTGTTGCTGGCGCTGGCGGTGCTGACCATGGCGACGCTGTCGTTCAGTTGGTATTGCTGCGTAGCGCTGTTCTTCGCCAGTCGCCGGATTGCTGGTGTGTATGAGCGTTCGCGGCAATGGCTGGATCGCTTGGCCGGTGGTTGTTATTTGCTGTTTGGGGTGCATCTGCTGGCTAATCGCTGAGCCGACTGATCTCCCGAGTTAATCAGCTGCATGAAAAAAGGCCTACCTCGCGGTAAGCCTTTTTTGTTTGCGTTCTAGCCTCAATCCCCCAACGCTTCGCCTTCACGCCGTGGATCCGCGCCACCTTCCAGCGACGCTTTCCCCTGCGCATCCTTGACCCGCACGATGGCCTGGGTGCCGCTGGTCATGTCGATTTCATTCACTGCGTGCCCTTTGTCTTTCAATGCCTGAATCAGCGTCGGGCTGAACTGGCCTTGTTCCAGTTCGGTGGGGCCGTTGCGGCTGCCGAAGTTGGGCAGGCTGATGGCGCTTTGCGGGTCGAGGTTCCAGTCGAGCAGGCCGACGGTGGTTTTCGCCACGTATTCGATGATTTGCGAACCGCCGGGCGAGCCGACGGTGGCGACGAATTCGCCGCTGTGGCGATCAAAGATCAGAGTTGGCGCCATCGACGAGCGTGGACGTTTGCCGGGTTCGACGCGGTTGGCGACTTTCTGGCCATTCTCTTCCGGGATGAACGAGAAGTCGGTCATCTGGTTGTTCAGCAGAAAACCCTGAACCATCAGGTGCGAGCCGAACGCGGCCTCGATGGTGGTGGTCATCGACACGGCGCCGCCGAGGTCATCCACCGCGACCACTTGCGAGGTGGAGATGCGCAGCGGCGAGCGGTCCGGGGCGTAGGCAACCTGCACACCCGGTGGCGTGCCTGGTTTGGCGCTGCCCATGCTGCGTTCGCCGATCAGGCTGGCGCGGCTGGCGAGGTAACCGGGATCGACCAGGCCTTTGACCGGCACCGGCACGAAGTCGGTGTCGGCGACGTATTGCGCACGGTCGGCGTAGGCCAGACGTTCGGCTTCGGCGATCAGATGCACGGCTTGCGGATCCGGTTCGATGCCGGCCGGTTTGTCGGTTTTCACTGGTTTGAGCGGCGTCAGGGAAAGACGTGGATCGCGGGTTTCCAGCGCCTGCAACGTACCAAGAATCTGCGCCACGGCGATCCCGCCCGACGACGGCGGCGGCATGCCGCAGACCTGCCAGCGCTTGTAATCGGTGCACAGCGGCGCGCGTTCCTTGGCCTGATAGCGCTGCAGATCGTTCAGCGACAGGCTGCCGGGGTTGGCGTGACCCTGCACCTTGGCGACGATTTCTTCGGCGATCGGGCCTTTGTACAACGCGTCCGGGCCTTCGTTGGCGATGCGTTTGAGCACTGCGGCCAATGCCGGGTTTTGCAGACGCGTGCCGACGGCTTTGACGCTGCCATCGGCGTTGAGGAAATACTTGGCCATGTCCGGCGACTGGCGGATGACTGGATCTGATTCCAGCAGCGAGTGCAAACGCGCAGAGATCGCAAAGCCTTGCTCGGACAGTTTGATCGCCGGTTCAAACAGCTTCGCCCATGGCAGGCGACCGTGTTGTTGATGCGCCATCTCCAGCGCGCGCAGTACGCCCGGTGTGCCGACTGAGCGACCGCCAATCTGCGCCTGCGGGAACGACATCGGCTGGCCATCGGCGCGCAAGAACAGTTTCTCGGTCGCGCCGGCCGGTGCGGTTTCGCGACCGTCATACGTGCGCACCTGTTTACCGTCCCACAACACGATCATCGCGCCGCCACCGATCCCGGAAGACTGCGGCTCAACCAAGGTCAGCACCGCTTGCATCGCAATCGCCGCATCAATCGCCGAACCGCCCTGACGCAGCATCTCGCGACCAGCCTCGGCCGCCAGTGGATTGGCAGCGGCGGCCATGTGTTTACTGGCGTGACGGGTTTGCAGATCGGTGCGGTAACCGGAAGCAGCTTCAGGTGCCAGCGGCAAAGTCGAGGAGGGCGGGGCGTTGCACGCAGTGAGGGTCAGGGCGCTGATGATCAGCGTCAGGGCAGGCAGGCGAAAGCGGCTCAAGGGCAAGGCTGAAAACACGCGGGCTCTCCGTCCGTGGGATAAAAGTCTCGGGGACTTTATCGACCGCTCGGTCGCGACGCAAACCGGTGGGCATTTTTGTCTTTCTTTTCGGGGCGGATGTTCGCTAGGGTCAACGGCAAATCCATCGGACTGAAAATAAGCCCCCTGTGGGAGCGAGCCTGCTCGCGAATGCGGTGTATCAGGCAACCGAATGTTGGATGCACCACCGCCTTCGCGAGCAGGCTCGCTCCCACAAATACAAGATCAACAAGAGACCGATATGCACAGCGAGTTCCCCACCGAATCCAGCTACCGCGACCAACGCGAACAGTTCATCGCCGCCGCTAACGCCGCCGGTGCCACGCTCACCTCGTACGCCCATCCACGCTGCGGCCCCTTTGGCGAACCCCTGAGCACCGACGTCGCCGTGCTCGGCGATCCACAGGCCAAATGCCGACTGGTAGCGCTCAGCGGTACGCACGGCGTCGAGGGCTATTACGGCTCGGATTGTCAGATCGATTGGCTGAAGGCATTCGTACCGGGCTCGCTGCCCAAGGATGTCGCGGTGGTGATGGTGCACCTGATCAACCCATGGGGCACGGCATGGTTACGCCGGGTCAACGAAGACAACATCGACCTCAACCGCAATCACCTCGACTTCACCGGGCCGCTACCGGATAACCGCGCGTACGCCGCACTGCATGAGATCTACGCCTGCACCGATTTGCACGGCCCCGAGCGCCAACGCGCCGATGCCTTGCTCGACGCGCAGATCAACGAACACGGCTGGCCAGCGGTGATGTCGATTGTCGAGGGTGGTCAACACAGCCATCCCGACGGACTGTTTTACGGTGGTCGCGCGCCGAGCTGGTCGAACCGCACCTTGCACCAAATCATCGAAACGCATCTGGCTGGCGCTGAAACCGTGATGTGTTTCGACCTGCACACCGGCGCCGGCGAATACGGCCATCCGATGTTGCTGACCATCACCCAGGCGCCTTACCCGGCACTCGCGCAGGCCCAGGCAATTTATGGCCCATGGCTTTACACCCTGCACACCGGCGCCGACACCTTGAGCGAAACCGGCGTGGCAGCGACGGCTACGGGGTACACCTCGCAGGCGTTGCTCAAGGCCTTGCCGGACGTGCAGTTGATGCCGTTCGTGATCGAATGCGGGACGTATCCGGGGCCGGATGTGCATCGGCATTTGCGTGATGACCATTGGTTGCATTTGCATGGCGATCCGCTGGATGCGGTAGGACGTGAAATCAAACTGAATCTGCTGGAGCAGTTCTATCCAGCTGATCCGGACTGGCGGACGATGGTCGGTTTGCGCACTCGGCAAATCTGGGCGAAAGGGTTGTCGGCGTTGGGTAACTGGTCGCGGTAAATCATCAGTGTCTTTGCTGCCGGCACTTTCCTCCGGGCACAAAAAACGGCTCACTTTGCGGTAAGCCGTTTTTTGTATCCGTGCTGCGCGATCTAATTCATACCTGCATCGAACCCGTTTCCTACAGCATTTTTTCAACCTGATCTCTCGGTACCGACTCAGTCGAATGAAAAGGCATTTCGCGCCTGTAGTACCTCGCCCCCGACCTAGCGGTTGTTCTGCACTTCTCCTACAGATTTTTCAGGTCGACAACTTACGCGCCTTTACCTGAGGATATTTTCTGTTGTTTTTTCCAGGATGGATTTCAGATGAAAAGGATGAGTCCGTTGCCAATCAACTCTATTTTCAGTCGGCCATTGTCATGAGTATTTCCAATGAGGATCGCGATTTTCTGGTGGCGATGGGCAGTCGCATTGCGCACTTACGCACAGTGCACGAGATCACACAGACTCGGTTTGCACGGGCTTTAGGTCTTTCCCGGCAAACCTTTCAGGGCTACGAGGAGGGCACGCGCAGCATGCCGGTCACGACACTGGTGAAGATGGCATTTGCGCTTCGCGTGCCCGTTGAAGACCTGCTCGGGGTTCCCTCTTACACGGAGACGCCCAGACGCAGCTTGACCTCGACGTGGTATCGACGACTGCAGTCCATCAATGAGCTCTCGAAGGTCCAACAGAAGGTCATTGCGCAGATGATCGACGCCTTGATCGCACAGGCAGCGACCAAAACGAGCAACGAACAGAAGGATATTTTGAAGTAACAGATTACCGAGACTTTTCTCGAGGCATAAAAAAACGGCCTACCTTTCGGTAAGCCGTTTTTAGTACTTGGTGGCTACACAGGGACTTGAACCCCGGACCCCAGCATTATGAATGCTATGCTCTAACCAACTGAGCTATGTAGCCAAGTGGCGCGCATTATTCCCCTGAAATGGAAAAGCGTCAAGCGTAAATTTAAAAATTTTTCTACGCTTTCAACCGTTTATCAAAATCACTGGCCGAGCAGCGGCGAAGGGCAGCGTTGGAACCAGCGGCTGGCCTGCTCATACGCGTGCGCCAATTGCAGGACAGCGAAGTCAGCCTGGTGCTTGCCGATGATCTGTAGCCCCATCGGTAAACCGTGCGAATTGAATCCGGCCTGAACATTGGCCACCGGGCAACCCGACAGCGTGCCGGGGATGACCACCTCCATCCAGCGGTGATACGTGTCCATCGCCACGCCCTCGATAGACGTTGGCCACGGCTGGGTTTTGTCGAACGGAAACACCTGAGCACTCGGCAGCAACAGATAGTCGTAGCGTTCGAACAACTTCGAGATAGCCCGATACCAATCGCTGCGCACCACCGAGGCCGCGAACACTTCGCTGGCCGAGAGCTTCAGGCCGTTTTCCACTTCCCAGATCGCTTCCGGTTTTAGCAAAGCGCGTTTCTGCGGGTCGGCATAGGTTGCGCCCAAAGACCCCGCGACCAGCCAGTGCCGCAACGTCCGCCAACTGCTCCACAGCCGCTCAGGCGCGAAACCGGGCTCAACCGACTCAACGTGGCAGCCAAGGCTCTCAAAATCAGCAAAGGTTTTCTCGCACAGCGACAGCACGCCTTGCTCCATCGGCAGATAACCGTTGAAGTCGCCCAACCAACCCAACCGCGAGCCCTTGAGATCACGCTCTAGCGGCGCCGCAAACGCCTCACCGGATTCAGCTATCGACAACGGCGCCCGCGCATCGCCCCCCGCTTGCACCGACAACAGCAGCGCCGCATCTTTCACACTGCGCGCCATTGGCCCCTCATAACCGAGCTGATCGAAAAACAGATCCGCACTGTCATCGAACGGCACACGCCCCTGCGAAGGACGAAACCCAAAGATGTTATTGAACGCCGCCGGATTACGCAGCGAGCCCATCATGTCGCTGCCATCCGCGACAGGCACCAGATGCATCGCCAGCGCTGCCGCCGCACCGCCACTGCTGCCCCCCGCCGTTTTGCTCGGGTCATACGCGCAAGCAGTCGCGCCAAACAACGGGTTGTAACTTTGCGAGCCGAGACCGAATTCCGGGGTGTTGGTCTTGCCGATAATGATCGCGCCGGCCGCCTTGATTCGCTCGACCATGATGCCGTCGCGCTCAGGCACAAAGTCCTTGTACAGCGGCGAACCCAGCGTGGTGCGAATACCTTGGGTCAGCGACAGATCCTTGATCGCATGAGGCAAGCCATGCATCCAGCCACGGTATTCGCCACGCGCCAGTTCGGCATCGCGTTCATCGGCCTGAGCCAGCAGATGTTCCGGTGACTGCAGGCTGATCAGCGCATTCACCATCGGGTTGAAATGTTCGATATGGGCAAGGTAAGTCTGCATCACTTCCCGGCAGGAAACCTGGCGCAGGCGGATGCGTTCGGCGAGCTTGTGGGCCTGCAACAGGACCAGTTCGCTGATGTTATTAGAGTTCATTGCAAGCGGCCTTTCAGACGGCTGGAAAAACGCCCCGCCAGTGCGCCGGGGCGGTAGCGATCAACGCATCAGGTTGGTCCAGAGACGGTCAGCGAGGCGGATCGCACCTTCGCCGCAAGTCTTGCTGAACACCACGTTCGTCCCTTCGGGAATATGCAGTTCCGGCGCGTCCTTGAGCGCCGCGTCGAGGAACGGTTCGACGCCTTTGATCGGGCTCTGGTGCTTGAGGAAGTTCTGCGTCATCGCCGAGTTTTCTGGCTGGCTGAGGAAGGCGATGAACGCCTTGGCATTCGCCGGATTTTTGCTGCCGGCAGGGATGACCATGTTATCGACCCAGGCCAGCACACCTTCTTTCGGGTAGAGGTATTTCAGCGTCGGTTTCATCTCACGGGCACGCATCGACGAACCGCCCCAGAACATCGACATGTCGATTTCACCTGAGGCAAGGTTCTCGCGAATCGAGCCGGCCTTGGAGCTGTAGGTTTTCACGAATGGCTTCTGCGCCTTGAGCAGTGTCAGCACCTGCTGCATCTGTTTCGGGTCTTCGCTGCACAGCGGAATATTCAGATAGAGGCTGGCCATATCGACCATGTCGCTGACCGAATCGAACATGTTGATGCGCCCCTGCAACTCGGCTGGCGGCTCATACAAAACCTTGTAGCTGTCGGCCGGGCCTTTGTAGCGCGCCGAGTCCAACACGACGCTGGTGGTGCCCCAAATGAACGGCACCGAATATGCGCCTTCCGGGTCCCAGCTCGGTTTTTTCAAGTTATCCACAACGCTGGCGTAGTAGGGCTCCTTGACCGGGTCGAAGCGCTCCAGCAGGTTTTCCTTGATCAGGATCGGCACGAACTGGTGCGACGGAATCGCCACGTCATAACCGGCGCCGCCCTGTTTCAATTTTGCCAACAAGGTTTCGTTGGAATCGTAGGAATCGACAGTGACTTCGATGCCGGTCTGCTTCTGGAACTTGGCAAGAATCTCCGGCGAAAAATAGCCGCTCCAACTGACCACGTTGAGTTTTTCGGCCGCCTGAACACTAACAGCCATGGTCAGCGGCACAGTCAGAAACAACGAAGTGCCAACGCTTTTTATCCACTTGCTCATGCTATTTCCCCACAGGTCGTAGAAGGTTCAGGCGTTCTTTTTGCCCAACAGGTAAGAGAGGCTGACGAACAGCACCGAGACGCCGAGGATCAGCGTCGACACGGCGTTGACGTCGGGTGTCACGCCCATCCGTAGCAGACCGAAAATGAAGATCGGCAAGGTCGTGGTGCCGGCCTGCGAGACCATCATCGAGATCACGAAGTTATCCAGCGAGACGATGAAGGCCAGCATCAGCCCGGAGAAAATCCCCGGCATCAGCAGCGGCAGAGTGACTTTGCGAAAGGTCCGCCACGGGCCGGCGTAGAGGTCGGCCGAGGCTTGCTCCAGCGACAGGTCCATGTCGTTCAGCCGCGCACGAATCGGCAGGTAGGCGAAGGGAATGCAGAACACCGTATGGGCGATGATTAGGTTGCCGTAACCCAGCGACAGACCGATGGTCGAGAACAGCGCCAACGTCGCCACACCGACGACAATTTCCGGCAGCACCAGCGGCAACATGATCGCGCCCATCGACAAGTGCAGGCCTTTGAACTTGGCGCCGCGCGAGGTGCCGAGGGCGGCGAGGGTGGCAATCGCCGTGGCGATCATGCTCGCGCACACGGCGATCAACAGGCTGTTGCCGGCGGCCTGGCGCAAGGCCTGATTGGCGAACGCGGCGCGATACCAGTCGAGGCTGAAACCGGTCCACACCGTCGCCGATTGGTTGGCGTTGAACGAGAACACCACCAGCACCACGATCGGCGCGTAGAGGTACAGATAGAACAGAAAACTGAAGCCGCCGAAACCGGGGAAGTCCTGCACGCCCAGCCCTTTGCGTTTGAATAGCGCGAGCATCACGCACCTCCTTTGGCGATGCGCTGGCGCTCGGCGCGCAGGGCATACACGGTCAGCACCAACATCACCGCAGCCATCAGCACCAGCGATAACGCCGCACCGAACGGCCAGTTACGCGCATCGCTGAACTGCCGGAAGATCAGGTTGCCGAGCATCATTCGCGTGCCGCCACCGAGCAGTTCCGGGGCGATCATCGCGCCCAGGCATGGCACGAAAGTGAGGATCGCGCCGGCGAGAATTCCCGGTTTGGCGATCGGCAAAACTACTTTGCGCAAGGTGCGTATGCGTCCGGCGTAGAGATCCTGCGCGGCTTCGAGCAGGCGGATATCCATCTTTTCCAGCGTTGCGTAAATCGGCAACACCACGAACGGTGCGTAGGTGTAAACCAGCCCCAGCAGCACCGCGCCGTCGGTGTACAACAACTGCATCGGTTCATGGATAACGCCCAGGCCCATCAGGCTGTTGTTGATCACCCCGGTGTTGCGCAGCAGCAGAATCCACGCGTAGGTGCGGATCAGCAGGTTGGCCCAGAACGGCACGGTGATCAGAAAGATCAGCAAGCCACGGCGATGCGCCGGTTGCATGGCCAGCCACACCGCGACCGGGAAACCGATCAGCAATGTGATGACCGTGGTCAGCCCGGCAATGCCAATCGAGCGCAGAGCGATGATCAGATACGAGTCGGCAAACGCGAGACTGTCATCCAGTTGTCGTTCGAACAGCAGCGAGGTGTAGGCGTCGCTGCTGAAGACTTTATTGACCCCGCCGTAGGGGTTGGCCTCCATCAGCGAATAGCCGATGACGATGAGGATCGGCACCACCAGAAACAAACAGATGGCGATCAGCGCCGGGCTGACCCCGAGGAAACTCTGGAAGGCCTTGCGGCGTTCCAGCGTGTTGGCAATCGGTAAGGCGTGCATGGCAACTCCTCCGGCTCAATCGTGCAGGACGCTGGCGCTTCCACGGTCGAACAACAGACCGGCCTGGGAGCCGACGGCAAAGCGCAGGCTTTGATCGACGCAATTGGGCGTACGCACGGTTAGGCGCGAACCGTCGCTGAGGCTGACCTGATATTGCAGATCGGTGCCGAGATAGATCTGCGCTTCGATCCGGCACGGCAGCGCGGCTTCAGTCACTGCCGGTACCAGATGCAAGCGTTCGGGACGTACTGACAGGGTGACGTTGACGCCGACCTGCACATCGCTGCACGGTTGCGCCGGCAATGGATGACCCGCCGGGCCGGCGAACCACGCCTGACCGCCGTCCACACGAGTGACGGTGCCTTCGATGAAATTGGTTTCGCCAATGAAGTCGGCGACGAAGCGATTGCGCGGCCGTTCGTAAATATCCTCTGGCCGACCGACCTGCTGCACTTCGCCTTCGGAAAGTACGGCGATGCGGTCGGACATGGTCAGCGCTTCTTCTTGGTCGTGGGTGACGAAGATGAAAGTGATACCGGTCTTGGCCTGGATGGTTTTCAACTCTTCACGCATCGCCTGGCGCAGCTTGAGATCGAGCGCCGACAGTGGCTCATCGAGCAACAACACTTTCGGATGCGGAGCCAAAGCGCGGGCGAGGGCGACACGTTGTTGCTGGCCGCCCGACAGCTGCGCCGGTTTGCGATTGGCGAAGCGCTCCATCTGCACCAGCGCCAGCATCTCGCGCACACGCTCGGCGATTTGCGCCTTGGTGAGGACTTTGCCCATTGGGTGCGATTCGAGACCGAAAGCCAGGTTCTCGGCGATGGTCATGTGCGGACAGGCGTAATGCTGGAACACCGTGTTGACCGGGCGCTGGAAGGGCGGGCGATCAGCGATGTTTTCGCCGTAGAGAAGAATTTCGCCTTCGGTGGGAAATTCGAAACCGGCGATCATCCGCAGCAGCGTGGTCTTGCCGCAGCCGGAAGGGCCGAGAAGGGTGAAGAATTCGTTGTCGCGGATGTCCAGGTCGATGCTTTTCAGCGCCACCGGACCGGTCTGCGGATCACCGTAAACCTTGCGCACTGAGCGGATCGAGACCGCCAGCGTTTGCAGCGAATGCAGGGCATTCATGCGTTACCTCCGATTCCCCCATCGCCTGCGACTCGCTTTGCAAAGCGTTGCCGTCGGGCCATGGATATTATTTTTTTGGGCAGGATCGAGATTGCGTTCGGGTGTGAAACCAGCTGTTTTTTTGTTCTGCTGTGGCTCGATTATCAGCCAGGGGTTGCGCGGCGCGACACTTCAATTTAAACATGGCAGGTGTTAGTTAATTTAATAGCCGAAGGTGCCAGGAATCATGCCCGACCACCGTTTGCCGCCGCTCAACGCGGTGCGCGCCTTTGATGCCGCCGCCCGTTTGGGCAGCTACGTCGAAGCCTCGAAAGCCCTGCACGTGACCCAGCCTGCGATTGGCCGTCACGTGAAATTGCTTGAGGACTGGTTGGGCATTCAACTGTTCGAACGCACTTCGCGCGGGGTCAACCTGACGCCGGCGGGGGAGAAGTACCACCGCAAGATCAGCGCTGCTTTGCAACTGATCATCGAAGCCGGCAAGGAAGCTCGGCCGAAAGATGCCGAGCGTTGGTTGCGGATCATGGTGGTGCCGGGTTTCGCCAAGCGCTGGCTGATGCCTCGGATCGAAGCGCTGCGGCATTTGCGCCCGGGATTGAAACTGGCGATCGAGCCGAATTCGACCTTCACCGAAGTGGATGGCAAGAGCGCCGATCTGGGCATCGTCTACGGCCTCGACGGGCAATATGCCGACTCGCGGGAGGCGCTGATTTGTCCTCGGGTTTTCCCGATCTGCACGCCGGCGTATCTGGCCAGCATTGCACCGATCAACAGCCCGGCCGATCTGGTCAGCCACGAGCTGATCCACGTCGATGACGGCGAATGGTGGAACCTGTGGTTCGCCGCCCACGACCTCGATATCCATCTCAATTCCGACATGCTCTACGTCAACAATGACCATGCGCTGTCAGTCGCCGAGAGTGGGCAGGGCATCGCACTGGCCAACGAGGTGCTGGTGCGCCATGAACTCGCCAGCGGCAAACTGGTGCGTGCGGTCGACGCTCAGGTGAAGCTGGAGAGTTATCGAGTGCTGACGCCGTCCGCCGAGCTCTCGGCGGATGTGGCGTGGTTCATTCAATGGCTCAAGGCTGAACTGGAAACGGACTTCCCCGAGGCCGTGATCAACTGAGGCGGAAGCGTGCGGTGTTGTCGCTCAGTGCCTTGCTGCCCTGACTCAGAGTATCCGCCGCCAGATTCACCGCCCGTGCACCTTCGAGCAAACGCACGGCGGCCTGATCGACCTGCTGAATATTGCCGCTGACTTCATCGGCGGTGCTGGCCTGTTCCTCAACCGCTGTGGCGATCTGCGCCAACGTATCAGTGACGCTCTGCACGGCGCTGGCGATTTCGCCCAAACGTTCACCGAGGCCAGTGACCGACTCAGCATCGGTTTGCGCCTGGCCGCACGCGGCCTCCATCAGCGTCACGGCTTCGTTGACCGTGGCGCGCAGGCTATCGACCGTGCCGGCGATCTGCGCGGTGGACGACTGCGTGCGTTGCGAAAGGCTGCGCACCTCGTCGGCGACCACGGCGAAGCCACGACCCTGTTCACCGGCACGCGCAGCTTCAATGGCGGCGTTGAGTGCAAGCAAATTGGTCTGTTCGGCAACACCGCGAATGGTGTCGACGACCAATTGAATCTGCTGACCTTGTTCACTGACCCGGCCCAGTGCTGCTGCAGTTTCGTTCAAACGCTGATTGAGCTGCTGAATACTCGCCGTGGTGCGCTGGCTGTCGCGGCTGCTGTCGGCCGCGATGCGTCGGGTGTGCTGGGCGCTGCCGGAGGCCTGCTCGCAACTCTGCGCCACGCCTTGCGACGTCGCGGCCAGTTGCGTGGCAGCAGCGGCGATCTGGCTGATCTGCAACTGTTGCGCCTCGACTTCGCCGAGAGCGCCGCTGGAGTGTTCGTTGAGGCTGCGCACGGCATGGCTCAACTGCGAGGTTTCGTGATCGACACCGAGCATGCTCGCGCGCAGTTGCACCACGGCAACGTTGAGCGCGGTGCTGATCGCTGCCAGCTCATCGCGGCCCTCCACCGGTACTTGCAGACTGAGGTTGCCATCGCGCAGGGCTTCGGCGAGCAGGGTGATGCCGCTGGCGCTGCGACGGATCGAGGCTTGCAGGCAGACAAACAGATACAGCGCCGCGAGTAGCAGGCAGCCGAAAATGGCTGCAACGATAATGAACTGACGGATCGCCGAGCTGTGGTAGGCATCGAGTCGTTGGTCCAGCGACACCAGCGACTGCTGGCGCAGAGCGGCGAGGTCAGTCAGCAGAGCATCAAGGTTGCGTTCGAAGTCTTCCGGTTTGAGCGTGATGCTGCCGCCGAACACGCCGTCATCCAGCACCTTCAGGCCGCTATCAAGGCGTTTCAGGCTGTCGTGGTATTGGCTGGCCCAGCTCTGCTGATCGTTCGGCAGGCGTGCCTCAAGTAGCGTGGCGGTTTTCACCAGTTGCTCGCGGGCATCACCGATGCGGCTGCGCAAGTCGCGCAACTGCAAACGGCTTTGCAGGGTGAACTGGCCAGAAACCACTGAGGCTTGGCCGACTGCGGCGAGGCGTCCGACCCGTTCGATCAGGTCGGGTGCGTGTTGCGTTGATATCTGCGTCAGCAGGTAGGTTTCCAGCCACGGTGCGAGGGTCAGGCGGTTGTCCATGACGATCTGCTCGCGCAACGCTTGCAGAGCGCTGAGGGCATTGGTGAAACGGTCATAACCGTCCGGCCACCAACCGACTCCGCTGAGGCTTTTCGAATCCAGACCATTGAGTGCGGTTTGCAGTGCCTGATAGCGCGTGAGGGTTTCGCCTTCAGCACCTTCATTCTTCAGGGCATTGCCCAAGTCCGTGGTGGCTTGCAGTACTGCAGGTTGTACCGCGTCGAATGCACCCATGGCGGCTAGGGTGGCCGGCGTCGGCTGACGATTGGTTTCCGTCGCACGCCAACGGGCGGCGCGGTCGCGTTGCGCGGCGAGCAGGTTGTCCAGCGCATCGAGCGCGAGCAACTGACGCACGCCGGCACGTTCGCCGGAAATCAGATTGAGCTTGTCGCGATAGTCCTGGCCGATCATCAACAGGCTGCCGGCCAACGGCAGAATGAACAGCAGAAACAACAACTGGAATTTACCTGCGAAGCCAAACCGCCCCAGCAATTTGATCCCCGGTGAAAGGAAAGCCTGCATGCCCCATGACTCCTCTGGACACCACGCACCATTGGCGTGCATCGCGGTCGCTCGACGTTGATGTTGTGCCCTGCTAAAAGGCCTCGAAAGTTCACTCTCGCCCGCTCTGTAGGCCGGCTCTGTAGCGAAACTTCCCATTGTCGGTGCCCTTTGTAAGGGCGCCGCGTTCAAGGGGAGAAGCAAGGCAAGATTCAGACCATGGCGTTGCGCTATCACCTATCCCTTGTAGGAGCTGCCGAAGGCTGCGATCTTTTGATCTGTGTTTTAACGGCAAGATCAAAAGATCGCAGCCTGCGGCAGCTCCTACATGATTCGGTCAGGTCAGTTAGTTAGCTGGCTAAGGGGATGGCGCTAACGCACCGAAAAATGGCACATTGATGCACCTGCCTGCGTGCACCCATCTGCTGTCCGGAAACTTCCATGGCTATCAGCAACGTTCAGACCGCCGCTGCCTCGGCGCCCGCTGCTCCGCAAAGCAGCCCATTGGTGATGCGTATCATCGGCGCGGTGGCGCTGGCGCATTTGATCAACGACCTGATCCAATCGGTTTTGCCTTCGATCTACCCGATGCTCAAGGCCAATTACGGCCTGACGTTTACTCAGGTCGGCCTGATCACCTTGACCTTCCAGCTCACCGCGTCGCTGTTGCAGCCGTGGGTCGGTTATCACACTGATCGGCATCCGAAACCGTGGTTGTTGCCGGCCGGTTCGATTTGCACACTGATTGGCATCGTGATGATGTCGATGGTTGGCAGTTTCCCCCTGATCCTGCTGGCGGCGGCGCTGATCGGTATCGGTTCCTCGACGTTCCACCCCGAAGCCTCGCGGATTGCGCGGCTGGCTTCGGGCGGACGCTTCGGTCTGGCGCAATCGACCTTCCAGGTCGGCGGTAACGCCGGTTCCGCGTTCGGTCCGTTGCTGGCGGCGGCGATCATCATTCCGTTCGGTCAGGGCAACGTGGCGTGGTTCGGTTTGTTCGCGGTGTTTGCGCTGTTCGTGCTGTACCGCATCAGCCGCTGGTACGCCCATCACCTCAATCTGTTCAAGCTCAAGGCCGGTCAGGCAGCGACTCACGGGCTGTCGAAGGGCAGGGTGACCAGTGCGTTGGTGGTGCTGGGGCTGTTGGTGTTCTCCAAGTATTTCTACATGGCCAGCCTCACCAGTTATTTCACGTTCTACCTTATCGAGAAGTTCGACTTGTCGGTGGCCAGTTCGCAACTGCACCTGTTCCTTTTTCTTGGCGCGGTAGCGGCGGGGACGTTCTTTGGTGGGCCGATTGGCGACAAGATCGGGCGTAAAGCGGTGATCTGGTTTTCGATCCTCGGCGTGGCACCGTTCACGCTGCTCATGCCTCACGTTGATCTGTTCTGGACCAGCGTTCTCAGCGTGGTGATCGGCTTCATTCTGGCGTCGGCGTTCTCGGCGATCGTGGTGTACGCGCAGGAGCTGGTGCCGGGCAATGTCGGGATGATTGCCGGAATCTTCTTCGGTTTGATGTTTGGTTTCGGCGGGATTGGCGCGGCGTTACTCGGGCATCTGGCGGATATTCACGGGATCGAGTACGTGTATTTCCTGTGTTCGTTCCTGCCGTTGTTTGGCGTGTTGGCGATCTTCTTGCCGCGTACCAAAAAGCCCTGATTCACACATTTCCCATTGTAGGAGTGAGCCTGCTCGCGATAGCGGTGTGTCAGTTACGGTTGAATTGA
>NZ_AKJR01000038.1:30861-58613 GCF_000282235.1 Pseudomonas sp. GM24
GTGTCAGTTACGGTTGAATTGACTGACACTCCGCTATCGCGAGCAGGCTCACTCCTACAAGGGATTGGTGGTGTGGCGGAAAATATTTCAGGCACAAAAAAGCCGCGTATCAAACGCGGCTTTTTCTTGGGCGTAACGCTTACACGTTGAAGCGGAAGTGCATCACGTCGCCGTCTTTGACGATGTAATCCTTGCCTTCCAGACGCCATTTACCGGCTTCTTTGGTACCGGCTTCGCCCTTGTACTGGATGAAGTCGTTGTAGGCGATCACTTCGGCGCGGATGAAGCCTTTCTCGAAGTCGGTGTGGATCACGCCAGCAGCTTGCGGCGCGGTAGCACCGACTTTGACGGTCCAGGCGCGGACTTCTTCGACACCGGCGGTGAAGTAGGTCTGCAGGTGCAGCATTTCGTAGCCGGCGCGGATCACGCGGTTCAGGCCAGGCTCTTCCAGGCCCAGGGCCTCGAGGAACATGTCTTTCTCTTCGCCGTCATCGAGCTCGGCGATTTCCGCTTCGATCTTGTTGCAGACCGGAACGACCATCGCGCCTTCTTCTTCGGCAATGGCGCGAACCACGTCCAGGTGCGGGTTGTTCTCGAAACCGTCTTCAGCAACGTTGGCGATGTACATTACCGGTTTGGTGGTCAGCAGGTGGAAGCCCTTGATCACGGCTTTTTCGTCCGCGCTCATGTTCTTCATCAGGCTGCGTGCAGGCTTGGCTTCGGTGAAGTGCGCGATCAGTTGCTCCAGCAGAGCTTTCTGAACCACGGCGTCCTTGTCACCACCCTTGGCGTTACGCGCAACTTTCTGCAGTTGCTTCTCGCAGCTGTCGAGGTCGGCGAAGATCAGTTCCAGGTCGATGATTTCGATGTCACGTTTCGGGTCAACGCTGTTGGAAACGTGGATCACGTTTTCGTCTTCGAAGCAGCGCACCACGTGAGCGATCGCGTCGGTTTCGCGGATGTTGGCGAGGAACTTGTTGCCCAGACCTTCACCTTTCGAGGCGCCGGCCACAAGGCCTGCGATGTCGACGAATTCCATGGTGGTCGGCAGGATGCGCTTCGGATTGACGATGGCCGCCAGTGCTTCCAGACGCGGATCCGGCATCGGCACGATGCCGCTGTTCGGCTCGATGGTGCAGAAGGGGAAGTTCTCGGCCGCGATACCGGATTTGGTCAGGGCGTTGAACAGGGTGGACTTGCCGACGTTAGGCAGGCCGACGATGCCGCAATTGAATCCCATGGTGTTTCCCCTCGGAGTAGAGTCAGGCCTTCTGGCTGTGCAGGTTTTTCATCGCGCGGTTCCATTCACCGGCGAGGATATCCGGCAGCACGCCGAGGGCAAAGTCGATGCTGGCATCGAGTTTTTCCTGTTCGGCGCGTGGCGCACGACCCAGGACGAAATTTGAAACCATACTGGCGACGCCCGGGTGGCCGATGCCAAGCCGCAGGCGGTAGAACGTATTCTGATTGCCCAGTTGCGCAATGATGTCGCGCAACCCGTTGTGACCGCCATGGCCGCCGCCCTGTTTGAGCTTGGCAACGCCCGGAGGCAGATCGAGTTCGTCGTGCGCCACGAGGATTTCTTCAGGCTTGATGCGGAAGAAGCCGGCGAGTGCCGCCACGGCCTGGCCGCTGCGGTTCATGTACGTGGTGGGAATCAGCAGACGAACATCCTGACCCTGATGCGAATAGCGCCCGGTCAGGCCGAAATATTTGCGATCGGCGACAAGGTTGACACCTTGTGCGTCAGCGATGCGCTCAACAAAAAGGGCCCCTGCGTTATGCCGGGTCTGGTCGTATTCAGCGCCTGGATTTCCCAGGCCAACGATCAGTTTGATGGCAGTCACGATAGGGGCCCTTCCTTTGAGTGGTGAGTAACATCGCCGCGATTAGGAAAAGCGGCGAAAGTGGACGAAAAATGCTCATTTACCATGGATGTAAACTCCGCGTTCTCGCCCGCTTTCTCGCTACGTTCCAGTCCGCGATGTTCCTTGCTCACTCAGGCATGACAGAGTGAATTACTCTGCTGCGCCTTCTTCGGTAGCTTCTGGAGCAACACGTGGAGCGTGGACGTTGGCAACAGCCTTGTCATCGCCGTGTGCCAGAGCAACGAACTCAACGCCTTTAGGGGCTTTGAGGTCCGACAGGTGAATGATCGAACCGATTTCAGCGTCAGCCAGGTCGACTTCGATGAACTCAGGCAGATCTTTCGGCAGGCAGGTCACTTCGATTTCAGCAACAACGTGCGAAATCTCGCCGCCTTTCTTCACTGGAGCAGCTTCGTTGATGAAGTGCACAGGAACGATAGCGGTCAGTTTCTGGCCAGCGACAACGCGTACGAAGTCAGCGTGCAGCACGTGGCCTTTGGCTGGGTGACGTTGCAGAGCTTTGATGATGACGTTCTGCTTGGTGCCGCCAACGTTCAGCTCGATGATGTGGCTGTAAGCCGCTTCGTTTTCGAGCAGTTTGGCAACTTCTTTGGCCAGCATGCTGATGGATTCAGGGGCTTTCTCGCCACCGTAAACAACAGCTGGAACCAGAGCGGCGAGACGACGCAGGCGGCGGCTCGCACCTTTCCCCAGGTCGGAACGCACTTCAGCATTCAGAGTAAAATCGTTCATTTTGTATCTCCAAAATAGCCATGACCGAGTGGCGTTTGCGACCAGCGCCGAACACGGTATGGGCAAAAAAGCCCCGCCCCGGCAGGAATGCCGGGGCGGGGCGCTTTTCGTCAACGAGACATTTCGCGAAGGGCAGGGCCCTTAACGGAACATCGCGCTGATCGATTCTTCATTGCTGATGCGGCGAACCGCTTCGGCAACAACCGGTGCGATATCCAGTTGACGGATACGTGCACAGGCTTGTGCTGCAGCGGACAGCGGGATGGTATTTGTCACCACCAGCTCGTCCAGCACGGAATTTTCGATATTCTCGATGGCCCGACCCGACAGCACAGGGTGTGTGCAGTAGGCAAAGACCTTGGCTGCGCCATGCTCTTTCAGGGCCTTCGCCGCGTGGCACAGAGTGCCGGCGGTATCGACCATGTCATCGACCAGAATACAGGTACGCCCTTCGACATCACCGATGATATGCATCACTTCAGAGTGATTGGCTTTCTCACGGCGTTTGTCGATGATCCCGAGATCCACGCCCAGGGATTTGGCAACAGCACGTGCACGCACGACGCCACCAATGTCCGGGGACACGATCATCAGGTTTTCGAAGCGCTGATCTTCAATGTCATCCACCAGAACCGGGGAGCCGTAGATGTTATCTACCGGAATATCGAAGAAGCCCTGAATCTGGTCAGCATGCAGATCAACCGTGAGAACACGGTCGATGCCGACTACGGTAAGCATGTCAGCAACGACTTTCGCGCTGATAGCTACACGTGCGGAACGCGGACGGCGATCCTGACGGGCATAACCAAAATAAGGAATAACAGCAGTGATACGAGTAGCCGAGGAGCGGCGGAAGGCATCAGCCATCACTACCAGTTCCATCAGGTTATCGTTGGTCGGAGCGCAAGTCGGCTGAATAATGAAAACGTCTTTACCGCGAACGTTTTCATTGATCTCGGCTGTAATTTCGCCGTCGGAAAACTTACCGACAGAGATGTCACCGAGAGGGATATGCAGCTGACGTACAACACGCCGAGCCAGATCGGGGTTAGCGTTCCCCGTAAAGACCATCATCTTGGACACGCGCAGTACCTAGAGGCTGAGGGTAACCTGGATGAGTATAGAAAATGGCAGGGGCGGCTGGATTCGAACCAACGCATGGCAGGATCAAAACCTGCTGCCTTACCGCTTGGCGACGCCCCTGTATCTGTTGCATCAAGTGCCGAGCACCTGGTTCCTTTAGAGCAGACTTTGCAGTTTTCGGTGCAACATCGAAACGTTGCTGCCTTTGGCTACAAACCCTGTAAGGGTCTCTGTCAGAAGGGCCGAGACTTTATCAGCTTCAGCTTTGCTTGGGAAGCCCCCAAACACACAACTTCCAGTTCCGGTGAGTTTCGCTTCGGTAAATTTACCTAACAAATCCAATGCGTTACGTACTTCTGGATAACGCCTTGCAACCACCGGCAAGCAGTCATTTCGACTGTTTCCCTCGGGAACGGGGCGCACTTTAATGGGCGGCGTGTTACGTGTCAACAAAGGATCGGAAAAAATTTCTGCCGTACTAACAGAGACTTGCGGCACGAGCACCAGATACCACGGTTCTTCGGGATCCACCGGGGTGAGTTTCTCGCCCACGCCCTCGGCAAACGCCGCGTGACCACGGACGAAAACCGGTACGTCGGCACCCAGCGTCAGGCCCAGAGTAGCCAGGCGATTTTCGTCCCAACCCAGCTGCCACAAATGATTCAGACCGAGCAAAGTGGTGGCCGCGTTCGAGCTGCCACCACCAATGCCGCCACCCATAGGCAGGACTTTATCGATCCAGATATCGATGCCGAGTGAACAGCCGGACTGTTGCTGCAGTATTTTTGCCGCGCGCACGATCAGGTTGCTGTCATGCGGCACGCCTTCGAATTCGGTGTGCAACTGAATCACGCCGTCATCGCGCACGGCAAAGGTGATTTCATCGCCGTAATCGACAAACTGAAACAAAGTCTGCAACTCGTGATAACCGTCTTCACGACGACCGAGAATGTGCAGCATCAGGTTGAGTTTGGCCGGCGAGGGCAGGGTCAGGCGTGCAGCGGTCATGCGTTATTGCCCCAACTTGCGCGGTTGCCAGGTCTTGATCACCAGCGTGACGTCGAGGTCGGTGCCGTGCAGCTTGATGCGCTCGGGCAACCAGTAACCGTTTTGTTCGGTGTAGGCGGTGTATTCGACTTTCCAGCCATCCTGTTCCAGGTTGGCCAGACGACTGTCCGCATCCAGGTTCAGGCGGCTTTTGCTGTTCGGCGCCGGCAGGCCACGCACCCACCAGGCCAGATTCGACACCGGCAGTTTCCAGCCGAGCTGTTCTTCGAGCAGCGCTTCCGGCGACTCGGAGTCGTAGCGACCCTGATTGGCGACTTCCAGCGACACTTTGCCCGGCCGCCCGGTCAGGCGCGCGGCGCCACGACCCAGCGGGCCGGACAGACGGATGTCGTAATAGTCCTGACGTTGCAGCCAGAACAGCGTGCCGCTACCGGAATCTTTCGGTGCGCGGATGCCGATCTTGCCATCGATCTGCCAGCCATCGAGGCCGGTCAGTTGTTGTTTGTTCGCGGCCCATTGAGCCGGACTGCCGTGGCCCTCGACCGATTCGCGAGTGCCAAAACCCGAGCAGCCAGCGAGCAGGGCGATGAAGCTGAAAACAATAACGTGGCGCAAAAACATGAGTTAAAGAGTCTCGGATCCGGTCAGGCGCTTGATGGTGCTGCGCAGAATGGTGCTGTCGGGCTGATCCTTGAGGAATTTGCCCCAGATTTGTTTGGCTTCACGCTGGTTGCCCTTGGTCCACAACACTTCGCCCAGGTGTGCGGCGACTTCGTGATCAGGGAAACGCTCCAGCGCCTGACGCAGATATTTCTCGGCGTCATCCAGGTTGCCCAGGCGGTAATTCACCCAGCCGAGGCTGTCGAGTACGGCCGGGTCTTCCGGATTGATCTGGTGTGCCTGCTCGATCAGCGCTTTGGCTTCAGCGTAGCGAGTGGTGCGGTCGGACAGGGTATAGCCCAACGCGTTAAGGGCCATGGCGTTGTCCGGATCACGCTTGATGATCAGGCGCAGGTCTTTTTCCATCTGTGCCAGATCATTGCGTTTTTCCGCGAGCATGGCCCGGGTGTAGAGCAGATTCAGATCGTCCGGGTATTGCAGCAAGGCTTGCTGCAAGACTTTCCAGGCCTTGTCGTCCTGTTTATTGGCCGACAGGGTTTCCGATTCGATCAGGTACAACTGAATCGCGTAGTCCGGTTGTTCGTCGCGCTGAGCGGCGAGTTTGCTTTGCGCTTCAGCGGTTTTGCCGTTGTTCATCAGGATATCGGCCTGACGCAATTGCGCCGGCAGATAATCGTTGCCCGGGCCGACCTGGGCGTACTCGATGAGCGCGCCTTGCGGGTCGTTGCGTTCTTCGGCGATGCGACCGAGGTTCAGGTGCGCCGAATCGACGTGGCTTTCGCGGGCGATCAAGTCTTCCAGGTAACCCTTGGCCTCATCCCAGGCCTTGGCTTCCAGGCATACAAGTGCCAGCGAATAACGCAGTTCGTCGTCTTCAGGATATTGCTGAACAAGGCTGGAAAACTCGGCCTTGGCGTCGTCCATCCGGTCCTGTTCAACCAGCATGCGTGCGTAAGTCAGGCGCAAGCGTTTGTCGTCCGGGTACTTCTTGATGCTTTTTTGCAGCAGAGGCAGGGCTTCGTCGCCACGGTTGAGCAATTGCAGCAGGCGTGCGCGCAGCAGAATCGGCGCAATCTCGCCTTCTTCCGGCGGATGGTCTTCGAGCAATGCCAGTGCGGCTTTGTTGTCGCCATCCTGTTGCAACAACAGGGCCTTGCCGAAAATCAGCTGGCTGTTGTTCGGATGACGCTGCAACAAACGGTCAAAACTTTTCATCAGGCCGTTGCGGGTTTCCTGATCGGTATCCGCTGCCGACAGCGCGAGGAAGTCGAAATGGGTATCGCCCTTGCCCTGCAGGACTTTCTCCATATAGACCATCGAGTCGTCGTAACGCCCGGCGCGCGCCAGTTGCACGGCAGCGGCGCGTTGCGCTTCGAGGTCGTCCGGGGCGTTTTTCGCCCAGATCAGCGCGGTATCAAGGGCCGGTTGATCGGCGCCCAGATATTCGGCGATGCGGAATGCGCGCTCGGAGACGCCCGGATCCTGGGTGTTGATGGCCTGGGTCACGTAGTTGTCCAGGGCAATGTCGAAACGATTGCGCTGGCCGGCGAGTTCGGCGCTCAACAGACTGAAAACGGTTTCCTCGCTGAACGAGCTGTAAACCTTGGGCTTTTCAGGCGCGGGCGTGGTGTCTTCAACCGACGGCGTACCGTCCGGCGAAACGGGAGCCAAGGCCTGGCAGCCGCTGAGGAAGACAAAAGCGAGGAGCAACGCGGAAGATCTATTCATATAGGAAGAGGACGACTAACCTGCGGTCGGATCATCATGACACAAGCCTTCGGCCAAACATAACCGAGACTCAATTGTGCCCATTATAGGGGCTGACGATTGGGACAATAGTCAGCGGTAGTTGTTCTGAATCTTTCGAAGGTGGACAATTGCCGGCTTCACGTCACCATCAGCGACCTTGAATGGCCTTCCTTGCACTCGGTATCAACCACAAGACTGCTTCAGTAGACGTCCGCGAGCGCGTGGCTTTTACTCCTGAACAGCTGGTGGAGGCCTTGCAGCAGCTCTGCCGACTGACCGACAGCCGCGAAGCCGCGATCCTCTCCACCTGCAATCGCAGTGAGCTTTATATAGAACAGGATCAGCTTTCTGCCGATATCGTGCTGCGCTGGCTGGCCGACTATCACCATTTAAGCCTTGATGAGCTGCGCGCGAGTGCTTATGTGCATGAAGATGATGCGGCAGTTCGTCACATGATGCGCGTCGCCTCCGGGCTCGACTCGCTGGTGCTCGGCGAACCGCAAATTCTCGGCCAGATGAAATCGGCCTACGCCGTGGCCCGCGAGGCCGGCACCATTGGTCCGCTGCTGGGACGACTGTTTCAAGCCACGTTCAATGCCGCCAAACAGGTGCGCACCGACACGGCGATCGGTGAAAACCCGGTGTCCGTGGCATTTGCCGCGGTCAGCCTGGCGAAACAGATTTTCAGCGATTTGCAGCGTAGTCAGGCTTTGCTGATCGGCGCCGGCGAGACCATTACTTTGGTCGCCCGCCATTTGCACGAGCTGGGGGTCAAGCGCATCGTCGTCGCCAACCGCACGCTGGAACGCGCCAGTCTGTTGGCTGAACAGTTCGGCGCTCACGCGGTGTTGCTCTCGGACATCCCGGCAGAACTGGTGCGCAGCGATATCGTGATCAGTTCGACCGCCAGTCAGTTGCCGATTCTCGGCAAGGGTGCGGTGGAAAGCGCGCTGAAGCTACGCAAGCACAAGCCGATCTTCATGGTCGACATCGCCGTTCCCCGGGATATCGAGCCGGAAGTCGGCGAGTTGGACGACGTTTACCTCTACAGCGTCGACGATCTCCACGAAGTGGTCGCCGAGAACCTCAAGAGTCGTCAGGGCGCAGCCCAGGCCGCGGAAGAGATGGTTTCGGTCGGCGCCGATGATTTCATGGTGCGCCTGCGCGAACTGGCGGCGGTCGATGTGCTCAAGGCCTATCGTCAACAGAGCGAACGCCTGCGCGACGAAGAGCTGCAAAAAGCCCTGCGTCTGCTGGCCAACGGCGGCAACGCTGAAGACGTGCTCGGACAATTGGCCCGTGGCCTGACCAATAAACTGTTGCACGCGCCCAGCGTGCAATTGAAAAAGCTTTCTGCCGAAGGCCGCCTCGATGCGCTGGCCATGGCCCAGGAACTCTTTGCCCTTGAGGGCTCACCGGATAGCTTTTCGGATAAAAAATCGCAATGAAAGCGTCACTGCTCAATAAGCTGGACATCCTCCAGGACCGTTTCGAGGAACTGACCGCGCTGCTCGGCGACGGCGAAGTCATTGCCGATCAGACCAAATTCCGCGCCTATTCCAAGGAATACGCCGAACTCGAGCCGGTCGTGCAAACCTATAAAAAGCTGCTCAGCGTACAAAGCGATCTTGAAGGCGCCCAGGCGCTGCTCAAGGACAGCGACCCGGACATGCGTGAAATGGCCGTGGAAGAAGTCCGTGAAGCCAAGGAATTGCTGATTGCCCTGGAAGGCGATCTGCAACGCATGTTGCTGCCCAAGGATCCGAATGACGGCCGCAACGTCTATCTCGAAATTCGCGCCGGCACTGGTGGCGACGAGGCGGCGATCTTCTCCGGCGACCTGTTCCGCATGTACTCGCGTTACGCCGAACGGCGTGGCTGGCGTGTCGAGATCCTTTCGGCAAACGAAGGCGAACACGGCGGTTATAAAGAAGTCATCGCGCGCATTGAAGGCGACAACGTTTACGGCAAGCTGAAATTCGAATCCGGCGCGCACCGCGTACAGCGTGTACCCGCCACCGAATCCCAGGGCCGTATCCACACCTCGGCCTGCACCGTGGCGGTGTTGCCCGAGCCGGACGAGCGCGAAGCCATCGAGATCAACCCGGCGGATTTGCGCGTCGACACTTACCGCTCCTCCGGGGCCGGTGGTCAGCACGTCAACACCACCGACTCGGCGATCCGCATCACCCACATACCGACCGGCACCGTCGTCGAGTGTCAGGAAGAACGTTCCCAGCACAAGAACCGTGCCCGGGCGATGGCTTGGCTGTCGGCCAAACTCAACGACCAGCAAACCGCCGCGGCGGCCAATGCGATTGCCAGCGAGCGTAAATTGCTGGTGGGTTCCGGTGACCGTTCCGAGCGGATTCGCACCTACAACTTTGCTCAGGGCCGGGTTACCGACCATCGCGTCAACCTGACCCTGTACTCGCTGGATGAAATCCTCGCCGGTGGCGTTGAAGCGGTGATCGAGCCGTTGTTGGCCGAATATCAGGCTGACCAACTCGCTGCGATAGGTGAATAAATGACCATCATTGCCAGCCTGTTGCGCGCCGCCGAATTGCCGGACTCGCCCACCGCGCGTCTGGACGCCGAGTTGCTTCTCGCGGCGGCACTGGGCAAATCACGCAGCTTTCTGCACACCTGGCCCGAGCGCATCGTACCCAGTGAAGCGGCGCTAACCTTTGCTGAATACCTGCAACGCCGCCGTAGCGGTGAACCGGTGGCTTATATTCTCGGGCAGCAGGGCTTCTGGAAACTCGATCTTGAAGTCGCGCCGCACACGCTGATCCCGCGTCCGGACACTGAATTGCTGGTGGAAGCGGCGCTGGAATTGCTGCCCGCGACCCCGGCCAAAGTGCTCGACCTCGGCACCGGCAGCGGCGCAATCGCATTGGCCCTGGCCAGCGAGCGCCCGGCATGGAAAGTCACCGCCGTAGATCGCGTACTCGAAGCCGTGGCTCTCGCCGAACGCAATCGCCAGCGCCTGCATTTGAACAACGCCACCGTGCTGAGCAGCCATTGGTTCAGCGCGCTGGAAGGTCAGCGTTTCCAGTTGATCATCAGCAACCCGCCGTACATCGCTGCGGCCGATCCGCATCTGGTCGAAGGCGATGTGCGCTTCGAGCCGGCGAGTGCGCTGGTGGCCGGTGAAGACGGTCTGGACGATCTGCGTCTGATCGTTGCGCAAGCCCCGGATCATCTGCAAGCAGGTGGCTGGCTGATGCTCGAACACGGCTATGATCAAGCCGAAGCCGTACGCGATTTGTTGCTGACGCGTGGTTTCGAAGAAGTCCACAGCCGCACCGATCTGGGCGGTCATCAACGCATCAGTCTGGGGCGCCTGCCGTGCTGAATGATCAGGAATTGCTGCGCTACAGCCGGCAGATTCTGCTGCAACACATCGACATCGATGGGCAACTGAAGCTCAAGGACAGTCGCGTGCTGATCGTCGGCCTTGGCGGTCTTGGTGCACCGGTTGCCTTGTATCTGGCAGCGGCGGGTGTCGGTGAATTGCATCTGGCGGATTTCGACACGGTCGATCTGACCAACCTGCAACGCCAGATCATCCATGACACCGACAGCGTCGGCATGAGCAAGGTCGACTCGGCGCTCAAGCGTCTGGGTGCGATCAATCCTGAGATCCAACTGATCGCTCACCGTCAGGCGCTGGATGAGGATTCTCTCGCTGCAGCCGTGGCGGCGGTGGATCTGGTGCTCGACTGTTCCGATAATTTTTCCACGCGCGAGGCAGTCAACGCGGCGTGCGTGGCCGCGTGTAAACCGTTGGTCAGCGGCGCGGCGATTCGGCTGGAAGGGCAGTTGTCGGTGTTCGACCCGCGTCGCGCCGAGAGCCCGTGCTACCACTGTTTATACGGGCATGGCAGTGAAGCCGAACTGACTTGCAGTGAGGCCGGTGTGGTCGGGCCTTTGGTGGGTCTGGTCGGCAGCCTGCAAGCGCTCGAGGCCTTGAAGGTTCTGGTCGGTTTCGGTGAGCCGCTGGTGGGCCGCTTGTTGCTGATCGATGCCCTTGGTTCGCGTTTCCGTGAGTTGCGCGTCAAGCGCGATCCGGGTTGCAGTGTCTGTGGTTCGCGCCATGCGTGAAGCGCCGATCGGCGTGTTCGACTCCGGTGTCGGCGGCTTGTCGGTACTGGCGGAAATCCAGCGTTTGCTGCCCGATGAATCACTGCTCTATGTCGCCGATTGCGGGCACATTCCCTACGGTGAGAAAACCCCGGAGTTCATTCGTCAGCGTTGCAGCGTGATGGCCGGGTTTTTCCGTGAGCAGGGCGCCAAGGCGTTGGTGCTGGCCTGCAATACCGCGACGGTCGCAGGCGTTGCCGATTTACGACGTGATTTTCCCGACTGGCCGATTGTCGGTATGGAGCCTGCGGTCAAACCTGCCGCTGCCGCGACCCGCAGCGGTGTGGTCGGCGTGCTCGCCACCACTGGCACGTTGCAGAGCGCCAAGTTCGCCGCGCTGCTTGATCGCTTTGCCACCGACGTTCGCGTGATTACCCAGCCATGCCCCGGCCTGGTCGAGCTGATTGAAAGCGGCGATCTGCACAGCGCCGAGTTGCGCCAGTTGCTGCAAGGGTATGTCGAGCCACTGTTGGCCAGCGGTTGCGACACGATCATTTTGGGCTGCACCCACTATCCCTTTCTCAAGCCGATGCTCAAGTCGATGATCCCAGCGGACATAAGTCTGATCGATACTGGCGCGGCTGTAGCACGGCAACTTCAGCGGCTTTTGGCGGAGCGCGATTTGCTCGCTGGCGGCCCGAACCAGCCGGTCAGATTCTGGACCAGCGCCGATCCTGCGTACTTCAAAAACATCCTGCCGCTACTGGGGCAAAGTGCTGGCGAAGTGCAAAACTTCAGCTTGTAAAAAAATTGTGAAATAACTAAAACTTCAGCTGAACTTCTGAGTAGGCGCTAGCTTCTATAGCGAAGAGTTACCTAGAAAACCAAACGATCGTTCCGGAAAAGGAAGTTTCAACGTGAAGCGACTATTCTGCTTGGCCGCGATTGCGGCCGCACTGATGGGGCAAAGTATTACTGCGCAAGCGGCAGGTGTTGAGTTCGCGGTGGGGGCCACCAGCGACTCGACCATGACGTACCGCTTGGGCATGAATTTCGACTGGGACAAGAGCTGGCTGCAAAGTGACGTCGGTCGCCTGACCGGTTACTGGAGCGGGGCGTACACCTACTGGGAAGGTGACAAGACTTCCAGTAACAACAGCCTGTCGTTCTCGCCGGTATTTGTTTACGAGTTCGCCGGTCAATCGGTCAAACCGTATGTGGAAACGGGGATCGGCGTCGCGGCGTTCTCCAATACCAAGTACGAATCCAACAACCTCGGCGGTTCTTTCCAGTTTGAAGACCGCTTCGGTTTTGGTCTGCGTTTCAATGGCGGGCATGAAGTCGGGATTCGTGCGACGCACTATTCCAACGCTGGCCTGGCCAGTGACAACGACGGCGTAGAAAGTTACTCGCTGCATTACACGATGCCGTTGTAAGCACGATCAAAAGATCGCAGCCTTCGGCAGCTCCTACAGGTGAAACACATTCCCATGTAGGAGCTGCCGAAGGCTGCGATCTTTTGTTTTTGGGATCACCGGTAAGCCGTGGTGATGCCTTTGCGCTCTTCAATGCACTCGGGCGCGCCCATCTCGAATTCGCGGCAGATCAACGGGCGTTTCTCATAGATCGTGCACATCATGCTGTCGCGATCCAGTGCCGCGCACCAGCCGTCGTCCAGACGCAGCATCACTTCGCCGCCCCACTCATCGGTATCGATAAAGCGATCAGGCACGCCAGTGTCGGTGATCAGCATCACTTCGAGCTGGCAACAGCACGCCGCGCAGGTCGAACAAGTGACCGCCGGTTCCGTGATTTGTTGGTGGGGAATGGTCTTCATGGCCGGCAGTGTAAGGCAGTGGCCGGCATGCGTGTGAAAGGTCTGACAGACGCTCAGTGCGTCAGTCGCCGCGCCATCGTATGCAACAGCGGAAACAGCAGCGCCCAGAGCAGGCCGATACCGATCAGTGTCGGCAGTTCACCATAGGGAAATTGCACGCCGGCTAGCCGCCCGCCGGCGTAGTACGACATTGCGCCACCGACGGCCCCCAGCGAACTCGCCAGCCACCACGGCCGCGCGCTCCAGGCCAGGCAGTGACGCAACGTGGTCGCGAGCAACGCCCAGAGCAGCATCAGCCACAACGGAATCAGCGGCGACAGATCCTGAAACTCGAATACACCCAGCGCGCGCAAAACGCTGTCCACCGCCGTGCCGACAATCACCACGCTCAACACCAGGCGACCCTCAGCCGCCCAACTGCTGATCCAGCGCAGATGAATCACCAGCACCGCCAACGCCAGTAGCAACCACAAACTGTTGCCGCCGAGCACGCAGGTCAGCCAGCCGATCTGGAACAGCACGGCATTGGCGACACGCTCAAGCATCGAAGCGTCCGAGCAGCGGCGCGGTCATCGCCGCCGGTTTGGCCAGCAGCAACTGCGCAGTGCCGATGGTGCGTTCGAGGAAGCCGCCCTCGCAGTAACACAGGTAAAACTCCCACAGCCGCAGGAAATAATCGTCGTAACCCAACTCGCTCAAACGGCCATGGGCGCGGCGGAAGTTCTCGTGCCACAGGCGCAGGGTGCGGGCGTAGTGCAGGCCGAAATCTTCCATGTGCAACAGGTTCATGTCGGTGTCGCGGCTGACCACTTCGAGCATTTTCTGCACGCAGGGCAGGGCGCCGCCGGGGAAGATGTAACGCTGGATGAAATCGACGCCGCGCTTGGCCTGTTCATAGCGCTGCTCGCGGATGGTGATCGCCTGGATCAGCATCAGACCGTTGCTCTTGAGCAGGTGCGCGCATTGTTTGAAATAGGTCGGCAGGAAGCGGTGACCGACCGCTTCGATCATTTCGATCGACACCAGTTTGTCGTATTCGCCGGTCAGGTCGCGATAGTCCTTGAGCAGCAGCGTGACCTGATCCTGCAAGCCCAGTTGTTCGATGCGTTGCGCGGTAAACGCGTACTGCTCTTTCGACAGCGTCGTGGTGGTGACCCGGCAACCGTAATTCTGGGCGGCGTAAAGCGCCATGCTGCCCCAACCGGTGCCGATCTCCAGCAAATGATCATCGGGTTTGAGCGCAAGCTTCTGGCAGATCCGCTCCAGTTTGTTCAACTGCGCCTGCTCCAGACTGTCTTCGGGCGTAAGGAACTGCGCCGCCGAATACATCATGGTCGGATCAAGAAATTGCTCGAACAGATCGTTGCCGAGGTCGTAGTGCGCGGCGATGTTCTTTTGCGAACCCTTGCGCGTGTTGCGGTTGAGCCAGTGCAGACCTTGCACCAACGGCCGGCCGAGGCGGGCCAGGCCACCCTCCATGGCGTCGAGCACGTCGAGATTGCTGACGAATACGCGTACCACCGCTGTCAGATCCGGCGAACTCCAATAGCCGTGGATAAACGCCTCGCCGGCACCAATCGAACCATTGCCGGCGACCATGCCCCAGACGGCCGCATCCGTCACATGGATTTCCCCCAGCAACGCACTGCCCGGCGTACCGAACATCAGCCGTTCGCCATCCTCGACCACCAGCAATTGCCCGTGTTTGAGTTGAGCCAATTGGCGCAACACGCCACGGCGCAGCAGCGATCCGGTCAAACCGTTGGCGCTGAACCGACTGACCGACAGACTAGAGGATTTCATGGCGCTGCTCCTTGGGAGGCACAGTGGCGGTTTGAAAGCTGCCGTCGGCAGTCTGATGAGCAAAGATCGGTGCGCGTTTGAGCAGCAGTCGCAGCGCTTGCCAGTAAATCGCCAAGGCAGTTTTTGCGGTCATCCACGGAAACCGCCGCAAGTAGCGGTGCAGGCTGCGATGATCGAGACTTTCGCGTTGCAGATTGAGCGTGGCGTCGAACAGTTTGTGCTCGCCTTGCCAGTCGGCCATGTGCACGCCGAGGTTCTGCGCAGCGGGGCTGAAGCTCATGCGGTATTCGAGATCGCGCGGCAAAAACGGCGAAACGTGAAAGGCCTTGGCCACGGCGAAGTGCTGGTGAAAATCCTGCAGATTGGCGGGCGCACGCGCCGGCAGCACATAGTGATAACGCTCGCGCCACGGCGTGTTGGTGACTTCGCAGACAATCGCCGCCAGTTGCCCGTCGGCTTCATGGCAATAAAAGAAACTCACCGGATTGAACGACAATCCCCAACTGCGTGCCTGGGTCAGCAGGCAGATCGAGCCTTGCGGTTCGTGGCCGATGGCGATGCCGACCTGCTGGCGTACGGCGTCGATCAGGCGTATGCCACGGCCGGTAAAGGTCTTCAGGTAGTCAGTCTCGCGAAATGAAAACGGCGCAAAACGGCTACGTCCGGCCAGCGGCGACAGTGCAAGCACCGCGTCCTGTTCGCTGAGATCGAGGTAGAGCAAACCGATCCGGTAGCGGAATTCATGGCGGCGCGGGGAAAAACGCCGATGGCCGATCCAGCCGCTGTAGAGGGCGCTGTTCATAAGGTTTCCCCGAACGCAGCGGCCACGCGCAAGGCGCTGACCACACCGTCCTCATGAAAACCATTGGCCCAGTAGGCGCCGCAATAATGCGTGTGTTGCGCGCCATCAAGTTCGCCCCAGCGTTGCTGTGCGGCCGCTGCTGCGAGGCTGAACTGTGGGTGGGCGTAGGTGTAGCGGGCGAGCACTTTGTCGGGGCTTATGCCGGCACTCTGATTGAGGCTGACGCAGAACGTGGTGTCGCTCTGAATGCCCTGCAGAATGTTCATGTCATAGGTGACGGCGGCGTGGGTGTGACCGGCGCCGCTGAGCCGATAATTCCAGCTGGCCCAGGCCAGTTTGCGCGTCGGCAGCAAACGCGTATCGGTGTGCAGCACCACTTCATTGTCGGCGTAGGGCAGGGCACCGAGGATCGCGCGTTCGGCATCGCTGGGGACTGCCAGCAGTTTCAGCGCCTGGTCGCTGTGGCAGGCGAACACCACCCGATCGAAATGCTCAAGGCCTGCCGGGCTGTGGATAACTACGCCATGCACATCGCGATCAACCCGAGTGACCGGGCAATTGAGCCGAATCCTGTCTTTGAACGCTGCCGTCAGCGGCGCGATATAGGCGCTGGAACCGCCTTCGATGACTTGCCACTGCGGACGATCACTGACCGATAACAGGCCATGGTTTTTGAAAAAGCGCACAAAAAACTGCAGCGGAAAGTTGAGCATTTCCGCCATCGGCATCGACCAGATCGCCGAGCCCATCGGCACGATGTAATGCAGGATGAAACGTTCGCCGTAACCGCCGGCCTTGAGGTAGTCGTCGAGGGTGGTGTCGGCGGCGATGCGCAGTTCGACGAGGTCGCGCTGGGCTTCTTTATTGAAGCGCAGAATATCGCGCAACATGCCCCAGAACCCCGGCGACAACAGATTGCTGCGCTGGGCGAACAGGCTGTTGAGGTTGTTGCCGTTGTATTCCAGACCGGTGTCCGGGTCGGTCACCGAGAAGCTCATTTCCGTCGGCTTGAACGCCACGCCGAGCTGGCCGAGCAGACGGATGAAATTCGGGTAGGTCCAGTCGTTGAAGACGATGAAACCGGTGTCCACGGCGTACTGCCGTCCAGCGACCGTAACGTCCACGGTGTGCGTGTGGCCACCGACCCAGTCGCCCGCCTCGAACACCGTCACGTCATGGCGGCGATTGAGCAGGTAAGCGCAGGTAAGCCCGGCGATGCCGCTGCCGACGATGGCAATTTTCATGTCGGATCCGTCAGTGGAGGCGACTTGCGCACCATGCGCTTGCCGATCGCCAGTTGTACCCGTGCCGGCAGTTTCGACAGCGGCCACAGCGCGGCCATGAACAGCGCCGGAAAGGCGATCTCCAGCGGCCGATCCTTGAGCTTGGCGAAGATGTGCCGCGCGGCTTTATCCACAGGCCAGCTCAACGGCATGGGGAAATCGTTTTTGGCGGTCAGCGGTGTTTCGACAAAACCGGGGCTGACCACGGTGACTTCAATGCCTTCGTCGGCCAGATCGATGCGCAACGACTCGAACAGGTAACGCAAACCGGCCTTCGAGGCACCGTAGGCTTCGGCCCGTGGCAGCGGCAGATAGGTCACCGAACTGGCGACGCCGACCAGGTGCGGCGCAGTGCCTTTGCGCAGCAGCGGCAGTGCGGCCTCGATGCAATAACTGCTGGCGAGCAGGTTGGTGCGCACCACATGTTCGATGATCGATGAGTCGAACTGCTTGGCGTCCACGTATTCGCAGGTGCCGGCGTTGAGAATCACCGAGTCCAGCGAACCCCAGTCCTCGGCGATCTGCTCACCGATTTCGCGCACAGTCTGGCTGTTGGTCAGATCTCCCGGCACGACCAGAACCTGCCCCGGATAGCGTTGCGACAAGACCTTGAGCGGAGCAACCTGACGGGAACTGACTGCCAGGTGCGCACCGGTTTTCAGGATCTCTTCAGCCAGCGCCGCGCCGATGCCACTGCTGGCCCCGGTCAACCAATAACGCCGTGGAGGTGTACGACTCATCCCATTCTCCTTTTCAGCCAGGCAATGACCCGGCCCAATACTGGCAAGTGTTCATACAGCAGCGCCCCGGCATCGAAGTAATCCCGGTGGCGATAAACCTTGTCACGCCAGAGCAGATGCGAGCAGCCGCTGACGCGAATCACGCGGCCATTCGCCAGGCGCGGATGGCGATAGCTCATGACCCAGCGCAAATAGCCTTCGCAGTCGCTGATCTGGTCGAAACCATGAAAGTCGAAGCGCAGTTCGCTGACGTTGGCGTATAACTCGCCGAAATAGTCGCGTAACTGCGCCAGCCCCTGCACCTCATGCAGCGGGTCGGTGAAGTGAATGTCATCGCTGTACAGCTCGCCCAGGCTTTGCAGGTTGTCTTTGTTCAACGCTGAAAATTGTCGGGCGAAGCGGCGCAGGAATTCACTCATTATCACCTCCTGAAGACGTACGCGAAGGCAGATTCTTGAAGGCTGCCAGCGCCCGTTGCCGCGAGGTGCTGAGGTTGACGATCGGCGACGGATAGTCTGCGGCGCCGAACAAGCCGCCGAGGTTGGCCGGGTTGTGCACTTCTTTTTTGTTGAGGCCGGCCAGTTCTGGTAGCCAGTGCTTGATGAACAAGCCTTCGCTGTCGAATTTTTCCGATTGGCTCAGCGGATTGAAGATGCGGAAGTACGGCGCCGAATCGGTGCCCGTCGACGAACTCCATTGCCAGCCACCGTTGTTCGCCGCCAGATCGCCATCAATCAAGTGGCGCATGAAAAAGCGTTCGCCTTCGCGCCAGTCGATCAGCAGGTTTTTGGTCAGGAACATTGCCACGATCATGCGCAGGCGATTGTGCATCCAGCCGGTTTCGAGCAATTGGCGCATGGCCGCGTCGATGATCGGCAGACCGGTGCGCGCTTCTTGCCATGCGGCAAGATCGTCCGGCGCATCACGCCAGGCCAACGCCTCGGTTTCCGGGCGAAATGCACGGTGCCGAGAGACCCGTGGATAGCCGACCAGAATGTGTTTGTAGAACTCACGCCACAGCAACTCGTTGATCCAGGTGACCGCACCGACCTTGCCGCTCTCGAACTCGCCCTGATTACTTTGCAGGGCGGCGTGCAGGCATTGGCGCGGCGAAATCACGCCGGCCGCGAGATACGCCGAGAGCTGACTAGTGCCGGGTTTGGCCGGGAAGTCGCGTTCGCTCTGGTAGTAGTCGATCTGCGCGTCGGTGAAGGTGTCGAGACGGCGCCGGGCTTCGTTTTCGCCGGCGGGCCATAGATCGCGCAAGGTCTGGCTCGGCGTCGAGAAGCCCTTAACCGAGTCGGGAATCGGATCGCTGCTGAGCTCAAGTTTTTCCTGTTTGCCGGGGGCCTTGACCAGCGCCGGCATCGAGCGATGCAGGCGTTCGTAACAGACTTTGCGGAACTGGCTGAACACCTTGAAGTAACTCTCGGTCTTGGTCAGCACGCTGCCAGGTTTGAACAGCAACTGGTCGAGATAGCTGTGAAAGGTGATGCCCTCGGCCTTTAGTGTTTCGCCTACCGCTGCATCGCGACGGCTTTCATGAACGCCATATTCTTCATTGGCGTGAACCGCCGCTATCTTCAGCTGCCGGCAGAGTTTGAGCAGTTCTGCCGGGGCTTGATCCCAATGGGTTGCGGTGCGAATCAGCAACGGGATGTTGAGTTTGCCAAGGCTTGCGCTCAGCTCACGCAGGTTGCGCAACCAGAAGTCGACCTTGCACGGCGCATCGTCATGTTCCAGCCACTGCTGCGGGCTCAACAGGTACACGGCGACCGTCGGGCCGCGCGCTGCGGCGGCCGCGAGGGCGGTGTTGTCATGTTGGCGCAAGTCGCTGCGCAGCCAGATCAATTGCATGTCGGAACTCACTGCGTCCATTAGATCAGCCCACGCTGAACGAGCACCTGGTGCGCTACAAGCGCGTCTTCAGCCAGGAACACATCAGCCATCTCTGAGGTTTTTACGGACAACTCGGCGTGGTGGATGCATACCGTTGGTCCGACCAGCATTTTTGTACAACCGACTCCGTTCAGTAGTTTGGGCAACTGCGCAAGGTTCATGGCTTTGCTGGAATACAGCAGTACGCCACGGGCTTGCAGATGTTCGACCGCCAGCGCCAGTTCGGCGGCAGGCAGCGGCCAGTCAAACACTTGCACCGGACAATCAGCGCTACTGATCAGCCACGCGCACAGCCACAGATGAGGTTCCAGTGGCAGGTCGGAATGATTGATCAATAGCAGCGGGGCGCCATGCAACTGACGATTGTTATGGTAGATGCGTGTGCCGAATTTGCTGCGTAACCATGAATAAAAGAACACCCGCTCCATCTGCGCGCCGAACTGGCCTTGCCAGCGCTGCTCCAGTTCCGCCAACAGCGGCATCAGCAATTGCTCGCACAATGTGCGTGGCGGGTAGAGCGCCATGGCCTGATTGACGCTGTCGTCGAGGCTGCGTTCATTGAGTTGCGTGACGGCCGTCAGCAGTGTCTGGCGCAACCGCTGCCAGTCGTTTTCCACGGTTTCGCTGAACGCCTGTGGTGTGTCGAGCAGAGGTTTGACCTGGCTGACCGCGACGCCACGGTTGAGCCAGGTAAGGATGGTCAGAATCCGCTGCACATGTTCGGCCGAATACAGCCGGTGGCCCTTGGGCGTGCGTTGCGGCACGACCAGCCCGTAGCGGCGTTCCCACGCGCGCAAAGTGATCGCGTTGACGCCGGTCTGCCGGGCGACTTCGCGAATCGGCAGCCAGCCCTCGTCGAGGGCTTTTTTAAAATCAGCGCCAAGGTCTTCCTGGGCGCTGGTATCCATTTTGTCGTTCATTAGATTGCGTTTCGCAGGCTGAGGTTTTCCGGGTGCGGTTGCAGGTAAACCTGTTGCGCGATGTACGAATCCGGATGGAGGCGAAAGTGGTGCTTGAGCAGCGTCAACGGCACCACCAGCGGCACGATGCCCTGGCGGTACTGGCCGATGACGTGTTGCATTTCCTGTTTGTCTTCGGCGCTGATCGCCTGTTTCAGATAACCGCTGATGTGCAGCAAAACATTGCAGTGCGTGCCACGGGTGGCGCATTTCTTCAATGCCGCCATCAGTTCGCTGAAATAGCGCGGGCCGAGTTCGGCGGGATCGGTGTCGGCCATGTTGCCGAGCATTTTGCCCAGCGCTTTGTATTGCGGCGGATTGTGCGCCATCAGCAAATATTTATAGCGCGAATGGAATTCGGTGAGGGCGCGACGACTCAGGCCACCGGCAAGGACGTGTTGCCATTCGCTGTAGGCGAACACGCGGGTGATGAAGTTCTCGCGCAGCACCGGATCGTTGAGTCGCCCGGCTTCTTCCACCGGCAAATCCGGATGGCGCGCGCAGAACGCCTGGGCGTAAATACCGCGCCCACCGCCGTTAATCGGGGCACCGTTGGTGTGGTAGACCTTGACCCGTTCGAGGCCGCAGGACGGCGATTGCTGCATGAAGATGTAGCCGCAGATGTCATCAAGCTCGGCGGCCATTTTCTCGCCGTATTCGGCCAGTGGCTGGGTGACGTTGATCGCCCGGTTCACCGTGCCGACCGCTTGTGGATGCTCAGCGTCGCCGACGAGGCGGATGGGTTCGCGCGGGATACCCAGGCCTATGGCCACTTCGGGGCATACGGGGACAAAATCGAAATGCTCGGTGAGGGTGCGGCTGCACAGGCGCGATTCCTTGTGTCCACCGTTGTAGCGCACCTCGGCACCCAGCAGGCAGGCGCTGATGGCGATTTTTGGTTTGGCTACGCAGGTATCTGACATGGGCACCTCGAATCTATACCTATACAGAGATCAATCTCTGTACAACATTGGCTTAGCATAGATTCAAGGGTGTACAAGTCAAATCATTTGTACAACTTTCTGTAGGAGCTGCCGAAGGCTGCGATCTTTTGATGTTGTGGTTGTAAAGCAAAATCAAAAGATCGCAGCCTTCGGCAGCTCCTACATGAGCCAACCGATTTTCCAGTGAGTGCTGTTTTGTAGCGCTTGCCAATCGAGTCGTTCAGCACGCTTGGTCAACACCGCCTGCAACTCGACTTCCAGCACTGTGCCTTCCTCGTCGCGAAACAACTCGGTCACCAGAAAATGTTTTTCACGATTCTGCGGCTGTGCTGCTGTCCATTTCGACAGCAGCAATTTTTGCGGATTGATGCGGTTCATTGCAGGTGTTCGTGCAAGCGTCGTGCAGCTTCCTGGCCACTGAGCCAAGCGCCTTCGACGCGCCCGGACAGGCACCAGTCGCCGCAAGCGTAGAGGCCCAGATCGGCATCGGCCAGCGTGCCCCATTCGTGGCCCGTCGCGGGTCGCGCATAGAGCCAGCGGTGGGCGAGGCTGAAGGTCGGCGCGGGCATGGCGCTGTGCAGCAATTCGGCAAAGGCACCGTGCAGTTGCTCGATCACCGCTTCCTTGGACAAGTCGATGTGTTGCCGGCTCCACGCGCTGGTGGCATGCAGCACCCACGTGTCGAGGGTGTTGTCGCGCCCCGGTTTACTGCGGTTTCGCGCCAACCAGTCGAGCGGGCTGTCCTGCACAAAGCAACCTTCGATCGGCGTATCCAGTGGTGTTTCGAAAGCGAGGGCGACGGCCCAGGTCGGGTCCATTTTCACCCCGGCGGCGGCCCCGGCAAGTTTCGGTGCGGCGGCCAGCAGGGCAGTCGCTTGCGGTGCTGGCGTGGCGATCACGACATGACTGAACGGCCCGTGCGTGAAACCTTCGGCGTCCTGCAAGTGCCAATGTTCTTCACCGCGATAGACCTCGGTAATCCGGCAGGCAAAGTGCACTTCCAGACCGTCAAGCAAGCCACGAGTAATGGCGCTCATACGCGGCGCACCGACCCATCGGGTCTGCTCGTCCGGCGACAGGTTCAGTTGCCCGCCCTGATAGGTGTAGAGCTGTGGCGTCCACTCGGCGACCCAACCCTGGCTTTGCCAACGCTGCACTTCGGTGACGAAGCGGCGGTCGCGGGCAGTGAAATATTGCGCGCCCATGTCCAGCGAGCCAGCGTCACTGCGCTTGCTCGACATACGCCCGCCGCTGCCGCGACTTTTGTCGAATAATTGAACGGTGTGCCCGCTCTCTGTCAGAGCCTGGGCGGCGGAGAGCCCGGCGATGCCGGTGCCGATGATTGCGATAGGTACAGTCATAGGGGCCTCGTTTACCTTTCTGTACAGACTACGCCGTGGATGAAACCTGTACAATTTTGTTTTTTGGTATAACTTCTAGCGTTCTCGTTCTGACAGCTTGGCCTATGGTTAAACAATAGAGCCTGCCCGATAGAAAAGATCCCTGCTTATAAAAATAGACTAGTGATCCGGGTTAAACGCCACGCGAGGAAGATGTCATGCACATATTGCTGACCGGCGGTACTGGTTTGATTGGACGTGCGCTCTGCCGACACTGGTTGGGGCAGGGCCATCGCTTGACGGTGTGGAGCCGCAAGCCGGAGAAAGTCGCGAAAATCTGTGGTGCGCAGGTACGTGGTATTGCGCGCCTGGAAGACCTCGGCGAAGAGTCGGTCGACGCGATCATCAATCTGGCCGGTGCGCCGATTGCCGATCGGCCGTGGACCCATCGACGCAAAGCGTTGCTGTGGAGCAGCCGCATCACCCTGACCGAAACCCTGTTGGCCTGGCTGGAAACGCGATCACAAAAACCGGCGTTGCTGATCTCCGGGTCGGCGATCGGCTGGTACGGCGACGGCGGTGAGCGCGAACTGACGGAAGATTCGCCGCCGGTGATCGATGATTTCGCCAGCCAGTTGTGCATCGCCTGGGAAGAAACCGCGCAACGTGCCGAAGCGCAGGGAATCCGCGTGGTGCTGGTGCGAACGGGTCTGGTGCTGTCGGCCGAGGGCGGCTTTTTGTCGCGCTTGCTGTTGCCCTTCAAGCTCGGGCTGGGTGGGCCTTTGGGCAATGGTCGGCAGTGGATGCCGTGGATTCATATCAACGATCAAATCGCCCTGATTGATTTTCTTCTGCATCGTGATCAGGCCAGTGGTCCTTATAATGCGTGCGCGCCGCAACCTGTGCGCAATCGCGAATTTGCCAAGACGCTGGGCAGCGTTCTGCACCGCCCGGCGTTCATGCCGATGCCGACGCTGGCACTGAAAGTCGGCCTCGGCGAAATGTCTTTGTTGTTGCTCGGCGGCCAGAAGGCCCTGCCGGCACGCTTGCTGGAAGCGGGTTTCACTTTCCAGTTCACGGATTTACGCGCGGCCCTGGACGATCTCTCCAGCCGCCTCTGAAATAGGACGTTGCATGACCGATCACGCTTTGCTTCTGGTCAACCTGGGTTCCCCGGCCTCAACCTCAGTGGCCGATGTACGCAGCTACCTCAACCAATTCCTGATGGACTCGTACGTGATCGACCTGCCGTGGCCGGTGCGGCGTTTGCTGGTGTCGCTGATTCTGGTCAAGCGCCCGGAACAATCGGCCCACGCTTACGCCTCGATCTGGTGGGAGGAGGGCTCACCGCTGGTGGTGCTCAGCCGTCGTCTGCAACAGCAGATGACCGCACAGTGGAATCACGGCCCGGTGGAACTGGCGATGCGTTACGGCGAGCCGTCGATTGAAACCTGTTTGCTCAAGCTGGTGGCGGCGGGGCACAAGCGCATCACGCTGGCGCCGCTGTATCCGCAGTTCGCTGACAGCACTACGACCACGGTGATCGAAGAAGCCAAACGGGTGATTCGCCAGAAGAAGCTCGACGTGCAATTGTCGGTGCTGCAGCCGTTCTACGATCAGCCGGAATACCTCGATGCGCTGGTTGAAAGCGCCCGGCCACATTTGCAGCAGGATTACGATCACTTGCTGCTGAGCTTCCACGGTCTGCCTGAGCGGCACCTGACCAAACTCGATCCGACCGGCAATCATTGTTTCAAGAATGACGACTGCTGCAAGAACGCTTCGCCTGCGGTATTGGCGACCTGTTATCGCGCGCAATGCCTGCGCACAGCCGCGTTGTTCGCCGAGCGCATGGGCCTGCCGGATGGCAAGTGGTCGGTGTCGTTTCAGTCGCGTCTGGGCCGGGCGAAGTGGATCGAACCGTACACCGAAGCGCGGCTGGATGAACTGGCGAAAAGCGGCGTGAAGAAAATACTGGTGATGTGCCCGGCGTTTGTCGCCGATTGCATCGAGACGCTGGAAGAGATTGGTGATCGCGGCAAGGAACAGTTCCGCGAAGCGGGGGGCGAAGAGTTGGTGCTGGTGCCGTGCCTGAATGATGACACGCATTGGGCGAAAGCCTTGGCGACTCTCTGCGAAAGAGCACCGCTGGCGCTCTGAAAGCGAATCGCGAGCAGGCTCACTCCCACATGATCGTTCCCACGCAGAGCGTGGGAACGATCAGATCTAAGGGGTTAGATCAGCGGCTCATCCGCCTTCTTGTTCTTCCAGCCATCATTGCCCGGCAGAATCAGGTTCAGCGCAATCGCCACCACCGCGCACAGCGCGATGCCTTTGAGGCCGAAATCATCCGGGCCAGTGCCGGTGCCGACCAGCACACCGCCAATGCCGAACACCAGCGTCACCGACACAATGACCAGATTGCGCGCTTCGCCCAGATCGATCTTGTGACGGATCAGGGTGTTCATCCCCACGGCCGCAATCGAACCGAACAACAGGCACAGAATCCCGCCCATCACCGGCACCGGAATGCTTTGCAGCAGCGCGCCGAACTTGCCGATGAACGCCAGGCTGATGGCGAAGATCGCCGCCCAGGTCATGATTTTCGGGTTGTAGTTCTTGGTCAGCATCACCGCGCCCGTTACTTCGGCGTAGGTGGTGTTTGGTGGGCCGCCGAACAGGCCGGCTGCGGTGGTGGCAATGCCGTCACCGAGCAGGGTGCGATGCAGGCCCGGCTTCTTCAGATAGTCGCGACCGGTCACGCTACCGACGGCAATCACGCCACCGATGTGCTCAATGGCCGGGGCCAATGCCACCGGAACAATGAACAGAATCGCCTGCCAGTTAAACTCCGGAGCGGTGAAATGCGGAATCGCAAACCAGGGCGCTGCGGCAATCTTCGCGGTATCAACGACACCGAAGTAGAACGCCATGGCAAAACCGACCAGCACGCCGGAAATAATCGGCACCAGACGGAAGATGCCTTTACCGAACACCGCCACGATCAACGTGGTCAGCAATGCCGGCATCGAGATCATCATCGCGGTCTGGTAGTGGATCAGTTCGGAACCGTCGCCAGCCTTGCCCATTGCCATGTTTGCGGCAATCGGTGCCATGGCCAGGCCGATGGAAATGATCACCGGACCAATCACCACCGGTGGCAGCAGACGGTCGATAAAGCCCGTGCCTTTGATCTTCACGGCAAGGCCGAGGAAGGTGTAGACGAAACCGGCTGCCATCACTCCGCCCATGGTCGCGGCGAGGCCGAACTGGCCCTTGGCGAGAATGATCGGGGTGATGAAAGCGAAGCTCGACGCCAGAAACACCGGCACCTGACGCCCGGTGACGATCTGGAACAGGATCGTCCCAAGACCTGCGGTAAACAGTGCCACGTTCGGGTCAAGGCCCGTGATCAGCGGCATCAGCACCAAAGCGCCGAAAGCCACGAACAGCATCTGGGCGCCGGACAGCACCGTGCGCCAGAGCGGATCGTTGAACTCTTGCTGCATGGTCAAGCGTCCTTCTGCTTGGTGCCGAAGATCTTGTCACCGGCGTCGCCAAGTCCAGGAATGATGTAACCGTGCTCGTTCAAGCGCTCATCAATGGACGCGGTGTAGATGGTCACGTCCGGGTGAGCTTTTTCGACTGCTGCGATACCTTCCGGCGCGGCAACCAGCACCATCGCGCGGATGTCTTTGCAACCAGCCTTTTTCAACAGGTCGATGGTCGCAACCATCGAGCTGCCAGTGGCGAGCATCGGGTCGATGATCATCGCCAACCGTTCGTCGATTTCCGGAACCAGTTTTTCCAGATAGGTGTGCGCTTGCAGGGTTTCTTCGTTGCGGGCGACACCCACAGCGGAAACCTTGGCACCCGGGATCAGGCTCAGCACGCCTTCGAGCATGCCGATGCCGGCGCGCAGGATCGGCACGACAGTGATCTTCTTGCCGGCGATTTTCTCGACCGACACGGTGCCGCACCAGCCTGCAATATCGTAGGACTCCAGCGGCAAATCTTTTGTAGCTTCATAGGTCAACAGGGCGCCGACTTCCTGAGCGAGCTCACGGAAGTTCTTGGTGCTGATATCGGCGCGGCGCATCAGGCCGAGTTTATGACGGATCAGCGGATGGCGGATCTCGAGGATGGGCATGGAAAAACTCCGGCGGCGGGCAAAAAAACCGGCCTAGATTAATCTATCCGAGGGTGATGTCCTATAGGACATTCTGTACGTTAGTCCATAAAGGCTTGATTCGGCCTCGCGAGATGCGTACCTTTGCCCGCTTTTCGCAGCCATACCCCCCCACATTCCCCCCCTGGAGAGCGCCATGTCCGCTGATCTCGAGCATATCCGTCAAATCATGCGAGAGGCTGACTGCCTGTACACCGAGTCTGAAGTCGAGGCGGCCATCGCCCGTGTCGGTGCACAAATCAACGAACAACTGGCTGACAGCAACCCGGTGGTGTTCTGCGTGATGAACGGCGGGCTGATTTTCTCCGGCAAACTGCTGACGCATCTGCACTTCCCGCTGGAAGCCTCCTACCTGCACGCGACCCGTTATCGCAACGAAACCAGCGGCGGCGACCTGTTCTGGAAAGCCAAGCCGGAAGTCTCGTTCATCGACCGCGACGTACTGATCATCGACGACATCCTCGACGAAGGTCACACCCTCGGTGCGATCATCGACTTCTGCAAACACGCTGGCGCGCGCAAAGTGCACACCGCCGTACTGATCGACAAGGACCACGACCGCAAAGCGCGTCCTGACCTGAAAGCCGATTTCGTTGGCCTGCCGTGCATTGACCGCTACATCTTCGGTTACGGCATGGACTACAAAGGCTACTGGCGCAATGCCAACGGGATTTTTGCCGTTAAAGGCATGTAAGACCCTGCACCATCCCCTGTAGGAGTGAGCCTGCTCGCGATAGCGTCGTATCAGCCAACATCAACGTTGCTGACAGACCGCAATCGCGAGCAGG